>NZ_FUXM01000026.1 GCF_900167165.1 Carboxydocella sporoproducens DSM 16521
ACATAAGAGCCAAGGGCCTCTCCCACGGCTCCATGGCGTATCAGCCAGCTGATTTCCACCTGGGGCATATGACGGCGTTTGGCCATTTCCACCGCATCGCCGATCCCGTGAATCACCAGCTGAGCCTGGGTCATCAGCCGCAACATCTCCTGAATGTGGGGCTCTTCCAGCAGGGCCAGGCGCGCCTGGGGCGACAGAGCGTCAGGAACGTGGAACAGGCGATACTCCCCGCCCAGTTTGCCTGCCAGTAAGGCAGCAATGGCGTTGGCCTGAGTGCGCATTTCTGTTCCGAAACCACCCCGGGCCGGCACCACTAGAATGGAACGCCCCGGACTGATTTCTGGCAGGCTTTCCACCACACTCAAAGTGGACGTGCCGCCGGTAACAGCAATGGTTTCAATTTTATCCTTGTGGATAATTTCCTGCAAGAAGTTGGCCCCGGCCCGACCCATTTCCTTCAGAACCTGGCGGTCCTGGTCCAGATCCCCGGACACTACAATCACTTTATGTAAACCGAGGCGACTGGCCAGCTCCTCTTCCAGGGAAGTGAGTCCTTTCAGCAAGCGGATTAATTGCTCCAGACCGAAAATGACCTCTTCACCTTCGGGAGTAATGACCATCCCGCCTGGCTGGGCCTCCACCAGACCCTGAGTGCGCAGGAAGTCGGTTTCATTGCGTACAATCCGTTCCCCCATGCGCAGGTTGGCGGCTAATACCCGGCGTCCAATCGGCTGGGCAAAATAGATGCTGCGAAGAATAGTATACCTTTTCTCCAGCTGCTGTATGAGCTCAGGCACTACTTTCTGTCCGTAGTGAACCAGCTCCTGTAATGCCAGTTCCTGGCTGTTAGGCCCGTTATTGTCCCGCCCATTCAATTATGGTCCCGCCTTTCCGAAAAAAAGATGGTGCATTTGCCCCACATCCATATTCTAAGGTAAGCAATTCCACCTTGTCAAGAGGGGCATTTATAGGATGCACCAAGTTGTAATATTCTATGCAATTCTAGTAGCGTTTGCGCCTTGCTGCTGCCGGTATGCCCAGCTCATCCCGGTATTTGGCCACGGTGCGCCGGGAAATCTGGATTCCCTTCTGGCCTAAGAGTTCCGCCAGTTTTTGATCAGACAGGGGCTGTTTCGGATCCTCATTGCTGATCAATTCTTTCAGCAGCAATTTGACACTGCGGGAGGAAACTTCCTGCCCGCCCCCGCTTTCCAGCCCGCTGGCGAAGAAATATTTTACCTCAAATACGCCATGGGGGGTCTGGATATATTTGTTGGCGGTAGCCCGGCTGATGGTAGATTCATGTAAGTCCAGCAGCTCGGCTACCTGTTTCAGGTTCAGCGGTTTTAAATAACGCAAACCGAAATCAAAAAAGTCTTTTTGCAATTGCACCAGACAGTTTGCAATTGCACCAGACAGTTGGCCACCCGGTACAGGGTCAGACGCCGCTGTTCAATGGCTCGAATCAGCCAGCTGGCCGCATTGAGTTTGGCCTCTACATATTTTCTGGCTTCCGAATCTTTTTCCTGCAAAAGAATGGAGCGATAGGTGGAATTGATGGTCAGTTGCGGCACACCATAATCATTAACCAGCACGATATATTCCCCATCGATTTTTTCCACCACAATATCTGGCACTACATAGCGCACATCCTGGTTGCCCCCAAAGCGCCGCCCCGGTTTGGGATCCAGTTGTTTGATCAAGTCATAGAGGCGCTGAATTTCCTCCACCGGCACCCCCAGGGCCCGGGCTACTTTCGGCCCTTTCCCCTCCCCCAGAGCTGTCAAATGATGCTGGATCAAAGCCGGCAAGAGGGGTTCATTCCAGCCCAGAGCTTCTACCTGCAGAAGTAAACATTCCTGTAAATTGCGGGCAGCTACTCCGGCCGGATCGAAAGTCTGGATGGTACGCAAAACTTTCTCTACCTTTTCGACCGGAACCTGCAAGCTACGGGCAATTTCCTCCGTACTGCAGGTCAAATAGCCATTATCATCCAGGTTACCGATAATAAACTCGCCGATTTCCTTCTCCCCGGGGTCCAAAGGGCTGACATTAAGCTGGAACAGCAGGTGTTCCACCAGAGTCGGTCCCTGAGTGAGGAAATTTTCCCACTGTACCTGTTCCTTTTCTTCCTCGGCTCCCTGCCTGACTATGCCCAGATCGGATTTGTCAGCAAAATACTCCTGCCAGTCAACATCCAGGCCATCATCCTTCCCCCCGTTAGCTTCCACTTCCGTTTCCGGCAGCTCTTCCTTGTCTTCCTTGATTTCCAGAACAGGATTTTCCTGTAGCTCCTGTTGCACGTACTCAGACAGTTCCAGGGCCGATAACTGCAAGACAGTGATGGCCTGGCGCAATTCGGGAGTCATTATCAATTTCTGGCTCTGTTCCAGGTTCAGTCCATAACCTATGCGGATTGACATAGCTCCCTACTTCCCTTCCCAGGCTAATACTAATAACTTCTCTTCTCTACCGGGGAAATCCTCTTTTTACTGCTAATTTATTCGCAAGGGCCTGGCAGGTATACCTCCAACTACCGCTCCTGCTTCCACATCCCCGGTTACCAGTGACATGGCTGAGATTTTGGCCCCATCACCGATAGTCACCCCCGGCAGAATAGTGGTGTTGGCCCCAATCATGACATTTTTGCCAATTTTTACTTCTCCCAGCCGGTATTCTTCCACCAAATATTCATGGGTCAGGATGGTACAGTTATATCCGATCACTGTATTATCCCCAATGCTGATGCGGTTAGGGAAAAAGATATCCGGCATCATCATCAGACCCAGAGAAACATTCTTCCCCAGCTGCATTCCCAGCAAATGGCGGTAGAGCCAGGCTTTCAGGCGCAAAGAAGGACAATAGCGTCCCAGCTGTATTATAGCAAAATTGAACATCACCCGCCAGGGTGAAATAATTCGGGTCCAGTGTTGCATACTATTCGGTCCCTCTACCCGGTAGCTCTCAACTCTGCGCTTCATCTTCTCCCTCCCGCTTGAGCCATCGCTGTAAATCAACCTGCAAGCCATCATAAGCGGCACTGGTCGGCACCCCACTGACCGCTTCCACGTAGGCCGCCATGGCCGGTCGTAAATCTTCCGGCCAGACACAGCAGTGATTAAAATGGGTAATGTAGCACTGTTTTATATTGCTTTCTCGCAACAGATAAGGCAGGCCCAGGGTGGTAATATGCCGGTGAAACCAGCTATTATGGGCCGTAACATTGGCAATGAGGAGATCCACTTTCCGGTAGGCCTCTACCAGTTCCTCCCGCCAGCTGATCGCTTCCTGGAAATCCAGCACCGGCCCCCAGGGGATAACCTCCTTGATTCCACTGAAAGTGCGATAACTGCGGAGAAAATTGGTATCACTGGTGTAGCCCAGGATTAACCCCGGGGCTTTCAGAATAAACCCATAGTTTTCCGGACCATGATATGCCGGTACAGGAATCAGAGTCAGCTCTCCCAGGGCAATGGGCTGATAGGCCTGCAAAAACACCACTTCCGGGCCGCCCAGATAGCCGCTATGGGCCGCCTCCCCCCGGTGAAAGGTGCTGATATGGGCATTTTCCTCCACCATATCCCGGGGCAGCAAGAGTTTTCCCCGGCGGCTGGACATGGCCCAGCACATGCCCTCGATAATGCTTTCCGCCCCGGCATAATGGTCCACATGGCCATGGGAGATATAGACTGCATCCAGCTGACCCAGATCAATCCCCAGTTCCAGGGCAGCATATAACGCCCCCGGTCCTGGATCCACCATGAAATAGAAATCCCCCAGCTGCAGAAAAAATCCAGCAGTCCGCGGTTGCTGGCTGATTACCGCTTCCGGGTTACCGCCGGTACCAAGAAAAGTCAGGGTCCAGCTCTTCTCTTTCTCCTGCCGCCCTTCCCGCAGTTTATAGAAACGGCGGCTGGCCTCTACAGCCATCGCTGTTTTGTACCGCAAAAAAGCATCCAGTTCCTCTTTTTTCATTCCCCTTTCTCCCCCTGTAACAGGCGACTGGCCAGCTGCTCCAGCTTGCGCAGGCGATGGTTCACCCCGGATTTGCTCAAAGGCGGTTCCAGCAGTTCCCCCAGTTCCTTCAAACTGATATCGGGATAATTAAGCCGTGCTTCTGCCACCTGCCGTAAACCCTCCGGCAAATTGGACAAACCCACCCTCTCCGCCAGCAGGCGAATATTTTCCAGCTGCCGGACTGCAGCATTCACCGTTTTGGATAGATTGGCAGTTTCACAATTGACCAGCCGGTTAACATTATTGCGCATTTCCTTCACGACCCGGGCATTTTCCAGTTCCAGCCGGGCTCGATTGGCTCCAATCAGGCTGAGAAAATCGGCAATCTGTTCTGCCTCCTTGAGGTAGACTACAAAATTGTTTTTGCGGGCAGTCAGCTTGCCTTTTAGCCCCAGATCGCGCAAGAGATTGACGATAGCTTCCCCGTCTTCCTGGTTGTCAACGATAATTTCCAGGTGATAGTCCCGTTCCGGGTCATTGACAGAACCGCCCCCCAGAAAGGCTCCCCGTAAATAAGAGCGTTTACAGCAATCCCGGGCCAGCAATGGGTCAGCAATTCCATCCCAGAGCTCTCCCCTTTCATCAAGTACCCCGGCAAAGAGCAGGATTTTTTTTACCTCATCACTATCTGCCACTTTTACTATATATGTGTTATGTTTTTTCAATCTATTCTGTTTGCTGACCAGAATATCCGCCTGTACACCAAATAATTTCTTGAGCAAGGAAAAAACCTTGCGGGCAATAGCGGCGCTTTCAGTATGTATAGACAAGGCCCAGCCCGTCCCGGCACTGAGCTGCAGGGAACCATCCATTTTGATTAAAGCGGCCAGCTCCGCCTTCAGGCAACCTTCATGAGGTGGTAACAGCCGGGCCAGTTCTTCTTTAGTTTGCAGTGAAAAAGACATTTTCCCACCCCCAGTCCATTTTAACACAGCCAGGAGAGCAGGAAAAGCAAAAGCGGCGGGAAATTCCGCCGCTGACCTTTAGGTAGTGGGTTTTAACCGTTTGAAAAATTCACTGATTTGATCAAAAAACTCGCTGATAGGCCGGCCCTGCCGCACACCGGCAGCAATTTTTTTGATCCTGCCTACTGCATCTGGATCAGTTTCCACTACGGCATTGACTATCCGCGGGTCCCGTTTGGCAGTAGTCGCTGCTTTTTCGCGAATAGCTTCCACTTTGGTTCCTTCAATCCCGGCCTTCAAGTCCAGACCGATCAGGGCCACATTGCCTACCACCACTACTGAAGCCTTGTTCACTCCGTCGATCCGGGAAACGGCATCAGCAATATCATCGGCTGCATCCCAGGCCTGCGCCTGGGTACGGGGCCCTTCTGTCCGCGGCGGTGTGGGAGTAGGCGCCGGAGTAGTAATAGTCCCTGGCGGGGTAGGTGCTGGCGCCGTTGGCGGTGCCGGTTTCCGGGCCGGACATCCTCCGGACCAGATCAGGGTTGCGGCCAGGACAGCAGTTAACCAAGCTATCTCTTTGCGCTTTGACATCAATTTCACCTCCCTCGGCACAAACTCAAGTTTAGTTTGCCCGTCCGGGAGGGATCTATACGTTAGATTAATAAGGATAAGTCCATTGTTTGGTCAAACGCAGGATAATCCGGGCCAGCCGTCCGGCATTGTGACGCACCACCTCGGATAAATCGGCCACCGGTTCCACCAGGGCCACCACATTCAGCTTCTTAACCCTGTCCCCATCATAACGGACCGGGTACTGACCCTGAGCCGCATATTTGCGCAGCAAATCCGCCGGGATCCGCGTCTTGTTGGCAATCACTACATCCACAATATCACCCGCATGTTTTTGGATAGCGGCAACATGGTCACTGACGGTATAATCATCAGTCTCTCCAGGCTGAGTCATGATATTGCATACATAAACCTTGGGACAACGGGCCTGGGCCAGCGCCTCAGCAATGGGCTTAATCAAAAGATTGGGCAACACGGAAGTATACAGGCTCCCCGGCCCTAAAACGATGATATCCGCTTCCTGAATGGCCTTGATTACCTCCCCGTAAGCCTCCACTTCTTCCGGCTCCAGCCAGACCCGACGTATCCGCCCTTTGGCCCCGGGGATGAGGGATTCCCCCCGTACAATCCGGCCATCACTCATTTCCGCTACCAGAGTAACCTGCTGGGTGGTAGAAGGTAACACCCTGCCCCGCACGGCCAGCAATAAGCCCAGCTCATTGATGGCCCTGACAAAACTGCCACTGAGCTGAGTCATAGCCGTTAACATCAGGTTACCCATGGTGTGGCCTTTTAAACCGGCTTCTTCATTAAAACGATACTGCAGCAGCTCTCCTAACCGGCTGCCTGGTTCAGCCAGAGCCGCCAGGCAGTTGCGCACATCCCCTGGAGGCAGCATACCATAATGTTCCCTTAGCCGCCCGGAGCTGCCCCCATCATCGGCCATGGTTACAACCGCAGTCAAATTGCTGGTATATTCCTTCAATCCGCGCAAAAGCACCGATAGCCCGGTGCCGCCCCCGATGACCACGATATTGGGCCCTAAGCGCAAGTTGCGTTTTTCCCAGACTTTATCCACCAGCCGCCAGGAGCGGTAGGGTAAAACTGCCATCACCACAGAGGTAATAGCACTGAGCAGGCCGTAAACCAGCAATACTGCCCCTGTTACCAGCAAACCAGCTCCAACCACTGCTATCCCTTTACCCCCCAGCAGCTGCCGGGAGCGGGTAAAAAAATTGGCCAGCCAGACCAGCATATCCCAGTTAAGCACAAAGGTCAGGCCCAGAACCAGGAAGCCGGCTCCAATTAGAGCCAGAAAGAACCAGCGCTTTACTCCCATGCCGGGCAAAAACCATTTCCACTGGCGAGGCCTCCGGCGTCTCACTAAATTTCCCTCCCTTTTTCCCGTTGAATGTCCCGGTGGCGCACCTCTACCCGATAGGATTTATCCCCCCTGTCAGCCAGCAATTCGGCCAGACGATTGGTCAGGGTCACAGAGCGGTGCTGGCCCCCGGTACAACCAATGGCAATAGTTAAACTGGTTTTGCCTTCTTTAATATATTCGGGAATAAGGAAAGTGATTAAATCCAGAAATTTGTCCAGAAACTTTTTAGTTTCTTCCCGGGAGACAACGTATTCCTGCACCTCCGGGTCATTGCCGGTTAAAGGCCTGAGCTCCTTGATATAAAAGGGATTGGGCAGGAAACGAACATCTATTACCAGATCCGCATCCAGCGGGATCCCGTATTTGTAGCCAAAAGACATAACTGTAATGCTGAGCCGGGCCCCTTCCTCTTCCGGCTGGAAGGCCCGGAAAATTTCTTCTTTAAGTTCAGCTGGCTTCAGACTTGAGGTATCGATAATGCGATGGGCCCGGCCCCTTAGTTCTTCCAGCTTGGCCCGCTCCCGCCTGATGCCATCCAGCACTGTCCCCCCGCCAGCCAGAGGATGGCGCCTTCTGGTTTCCTTAAAGCGGCGGACCAGCACCTCATCAGCCGCCTCCAGGAACAGAATGCGGTAATCTACTTTCTGTTGTTGCAGATAATCCAGGGCTTCCTGCATCTGGTCAAAAAACCGGCCGCCCCGCATATCCATTACCAGGGCATAGCGATAAGGCTGGCCTTTGACCTGCCGGGTCAATTCCACAAATTTGCTGACCAGGGCCGGAGGCAAATTGTCCACCACGAAAAAGCCCATGTCTTCAAAAGCCCTCACCGCCGTACTTTTGCCGGCCCCGGAAAGGCCGGTGATGATAATCAGACTGATATCCTTCATTCCCTTCACCCTTTCCGCTAACTAACTTCGCTTTCCATCCGGCTTATTCCTGCCAGCAATTGCGGATTCTTTCCTCCGGCACTCCGGCTTTCTGCAACAGTTCAATTCCATCGGTCAGCCTCCCTACCGTGGCGGGAAAATGGGCATCACTGTTTACGACAAATTCAACCCCGGTAAGCACCAGTTCCCTGATATCCTCCACCTTCTGGTAATGATGTCCGGTATTGATTTCATAAGCAACTCCCTGTTCAGCACAGCAAAGGGCTATTTCCCGCCGATCCAGGGGCATGCCCAGATCAGGGTGAGAGAGAATATCCACCGGGTATTGATGCAGTGCTTCCTTGACCGTTTTGGTGTTGTCGGTCCGGATTTTTTCCTTGTATCCCCGGGAAAGACGGGCCAGCTGGTTAGCGATGACCCAGCCCGCTCCATCAGTATCAGCAGGCCAGACATAGGGATGTAGCCCGACAATCAGCAAATCCAGCTCTTTTATTACTTCTTCCGGCAGGTCGATTGTTCCTGCCGGATTGATAATATCCGCTTCTGCTCCCACCTTGATTTCCAGTTCAGGAAAAGCAGGGGCCAGGTCAGCAATTTCCTTTTTTATGTCCAGGTAGGTTTGCCCGTTTTCAACCCCAACCCCGATATTAGCCGGTCCGTGATCGGTGATAGCAATGGAAGCCAGCCCCCGCTGTCGGGCCGCCTCCAGATTTTCCCGTACCGTACCTCGACCATCACTGTACCGGGTATGAGTGTGCCAGTCCGCCCACTTAGCCATCAAAATCACCTCCGGCAAACAGTGTATCCGCCGGAACAAAAAAATAACCGGCCTACCAGCCGGATTAGTAACCATATTCCCTGAGATACTGAACGATCAGCTTGTCCAATTCACGGGAAAGGGCATAGACATCAGCAGCTAAAAAGTTCTGACCATTTCGGGCCAGTATCTCTGCCAGTTGCCGTTGCTGTCGGCTGATCGCTGACAGCAGTTCCTCCTTGGACACCGTTATCACCCCACCTGATTATTCCTGTCTCTGTGAAAAGAAAGTTGTTACAAACAAAAAATCACAAGTAAAAGTATACGGGTAGTTCCTGTATTTGTCAAGGAAAAATTATCTTTTATCCCCAAACAATGCTGCCGCCCCATAAATGCCGGCATCATTGCCCAGGGTCGCAGCTTTGATTTTCACCCTCTGCGCCGGCACAGCCAGTGCCAGGCGGGCCACTTTTTCCCGCAGGGGAGCAAGCAGCTGCTCCCCTGCCTTAACTACACCCCCGCCGATTAGAACCAGATCTGGGTTAAAGATATTGACCAGGCTGGCTACTCCAACTGCCAGGTAAGAAATATATCGATCCACTACTTCTATTGCCCTGGGGTCAGCTGCCGTAGCCAGTTGCATCACTTCCCGGGCCTCCTTGACCGGCAAGCCAGCCTCCCGGCCCAGCCGCAGCAGAGCCGTGGCTGAAGCCAGAGTCTCCAGACAGCCGCGATTACCACAATTGCAGGCAGGGCCATCCAGCCAGATCACCATATGGCCCAGCTCGCCAGCAGTGCCATCCGGGCCCCGGAAGAGCTGACCGTTCAAGATAAGGCCACCCCCTACACCGGTACCCAGGGTCAGCATCAGCAGGTTATTTGCCCCCTGGCCAGCTCCCTGCCAGAACTCGCCCAGAGTGGCCAGATTAGCATCATTGTCCAATTTGACCGGTACACCCAGCAACTCTGTTAACCAGGTGGTCACGGGAACATTCCGCCAGCCCGGCAAGTTCGGGGAAAAAATGCATTCTCCCTGCGCGAAGTCATGCAGGCCAGGAGCGCCTACCCCTACCCCGGCCAGAGTATGCCCCTGGCCAAACTCTGTCACCAATTCCCGCACCAGGTCAGCAATCCGCACTACCACTGCCCTCGGCCCCGCTGCCGCCTGGGTGGGGATTTCCTTTTTTCCCAGCAACTCCCCCGCGGTGGTAAACAATCCGCCTTTAATGTTGGTCCCGCCCAGATCAATTCCTGCGATTACTTGCATGTCCCCGTTCTCCTCCTTTGTTCCAGATAAGCCAGCACCGTTTCCGGAGAGCGATTGAGGATTTGCTCCTCTTTTACTCCCTGCCGCTGGCACAAATCCCAGGCAGCGGTCAGTTCACCCACCCAGTCGGCATAGTGGCTGTCACTGCCCAGACTGATCAACACCCCGTATTCCGCCGCCAGACGGGCAATCGCGGCACAATTGGTAGCACTGCCTTTGCGGCTGCCGCCCAGGGAGCTGTTGTTGATTTCAATCGCCTTCCCGTAATGTTTGGCCCCCTGGACAATCACTTCCGGGTCGATCTGAAATTCGGGATTGCCCGGATGAACAATCACATCCACCAGGGGGTGGGCCATAGCTTTCAGCATGGCGTCAGTATTGGTCACAATTCCCTGGTCAGCAGGAAAACAGTAGGTATGAAAACCGGCCAGCACAATCTCCAGTTTGGCCAGATACTGGTCTGGCAGGTCCAGGGTCCCATCCAGCCCGATAATGTTAGCCTCCACACCTTTTAATACTCTCACCCCGTAAATGGTTTCCGGCAATACCCGCAGGTTACCGAAATGATAAAGATGGGGCCCCCCCGGCATGGCTGGACCATGATCGGTCAAAGCAAACATTTTCAACCCCTTGTCAGCAGCTGCCCTGGCCATTTCCTGCACGGTGCTGTAAGCATGGCCACTGGCAACACTATGGCAATGTAAATCCACCAACCAACGCATGGCCGGGATCTCCCCTTTCTATCTCTGCATGATCTCTTCCACCCATGCCCGCAGCACTTCCGCTACTCCCCAGGCCTGGGCAAAACAACCCCGGGGAGTGTGGGGATGGTCACCATCAAAAATTTCGGAAATGGTACCAACACCTGCTTCGAATAGATGGCCCCGGAAGGGCTCCAGCAATTTTTCAGCTATTTCCCGGCTGCTGGCATCATAGTTGTGCACTTTTCGCAGCGCTGTCAAAAAAGGGCCAATCAACCAGCTCCAGGCCGTTCCCTGGTGATAGGCTCCATCCCTTTTCCAGCGGTCACCGATGTATGTACTCTGATACCGGGGATGATCTGCCGCCAGGCTGCGCAGCCCGTAAGGGGTATACAAGGCCCGCCAAACCGCCCGCACCACCAGTTTCTGGCGAATAGGATCCAGCAATTGATGGGGTAAACTTACCGCCAGGATCTGATTGGGCCGCAAGGCTGGATCAGGGTTGCCTGCGGGATCAATCACATCATACAAATAGCCGCCCTCGGCATACCAGAATTTCGCATTAAAACTGCTGGCAGCTAACCTGGCCAATTCCTCCAGCTCCCTGGCGCTTTCTCCTTGCCTGCGAGCCAGCTCCGCCGCAATCTTGAGGGCATTATACCAGAGAGCATTGATTTCCACCGCTTTGCCCTCCCGGGGGGTTACCACCCAGTCCCCGACTTTGGCATCCATCCAGGTTAACTGGGTGCCACGACTGCCGGCAGTCAACAAGCCGTCCTCATCCATTTTAATATTATACCTGGTTCCTCGTTGATGCCAAGCCAGAATTTCCCGTAAAACGGGGTAAATTTCCTTGTAAACAAAAGAATAGTCACCAGTATATTCCAGATATTTAAAAACTGCCTGGAAATACCAGAGAGACGCATCCACCGTATTATAATCCGGCCGTTCCCCGCCATCAGGAAAACGATTGGGGATCAGCCCTTCCTCCAAATAGCGGGCAAATGTCTGCAACAATTCCCTGGCTACTTCAAAGCGCCTGGTGACCAGGGTCAAGCCCGGCAGGGCGATCATAGTATCCCTGCCCCAGTCGGTAAACCAGGGATAGCCGGCAATCACAGTGGCCGTGCCGGTGCTGGCCCGGCGGACAATAAACTGGTCTGCCGCCAGCACAAGGGCATTAAGCATTGGATGCTGATAGCCTGCCTGTTCCAGGAGGGCGGCAAGCCGCTTTTCTTCCCGAACCTGTAACAGGCGGGCGGAAGGCATTTCAGCTATCGGTTCGACTGAAGCCAGAATGGCCAATTCTCCATCTCCGTCCAGCTGAGCTATAAACTCCCCTGGCATGTAGTGGTCTTCAACAGATTCCAGCCCCCGTTCCTGCTCTATGCGGTAGACCATATTCTCGAACCAGTAGCCCGGACCGGCTTGCCAGCGACAGTTTTGTCCGCGCAGATAAAGGGCAGGAGCCTCCGGCCAGGCCTGTAACCTGACCTGTTCCGGCCCATCTTCCCGCTGCCAGGGCCAGGGACAGCGCCGCACATTCCCATGATAGTCCCGGCAATTGACTAAGGGGGTTATCCGTATTTCTACCTTTTCCCCGCTCCCATTCCAGACCCGATAGCGAACAACAGTGGTATTCTGACCATGGATCATAAAGACGATTTTCTCCAGCAACAGGTCCTCAATGGCATAGAGGAAACGGGGCAATGGTTCCCGGCTGAACTGCAACAAATAGTTTTGCCCCTGGGGATAAAAACCTCCCGTCGTCTCATTGACCCCAAGCAGGTACTCCTTACCCCGCCAGATCACCTTTTCCTCCAGCTTGCTCAACAGCAGCAGGCGCTGGGTGGGGGGATTAAGGGAAGCGATTAATAATCCATGATAGCGCCTGGTATTGCAGCCTGTAATAGTGGAAGCCGCAAAACCGCCCAGACCATTGGTCACCAGCCATTCCTTATTTAGAGCCTGGTCTAAATCAGCCAGCTGGCTTTTGGGAAAATGGAGCATTATATCACCACCTGTAAAAAGTAGGCTGAGCTTAGTTTAGCCCAGCCTGACTTTATTATATCCCTAAAACTGACCTTTTTCCAGCAGATCCAGCACCGTTAAGACCAGCATGGCATGGGACCAGGTCAGGGGTACTACCCAGGCTGGCTGACCAGTTTCCCGATCCACCTGTTCCGGCAACAAGCCGGTAGCAGTCTGGTGGTCAACAGCCCAGTACAGCAGCTCTTTGGCCCGCTGGTAATTGCCCCGGGCCCCATGATACTGGGCCAGCCAGAGGGTGCAGAGAATCCAGGGATTCCCCCCGATATAATGGTCATTCTCGTAACGCTTGATTCCTCCCACCCGGGGTGAGGTCAGGAATTGCTCCACTGCTTGCGCCGTGGCTTCCACGCGGGGATCATCCGGTGGCAGGAAGGCAAAGGGAACTGTCAACCCCAGTAAAGAGACATCCACCACCGCATCTTCCTGCAGGCAGTAAATCATCTGTCCCCGCTCTCCTGGCAGGATAACTCCCTTTTCTCCCTGGCCAGTGCGCCATTGATACTCTTCCCGGTTGACACAGAGCTTGACTCCCCGCAAAAAGCGGTTATAGCCGGGATGCCAGAGCTTTTCCTGAATCCGCTGGCCCAGTTCCTCTGCTGCCTGTCTCCAGCGTTCCGCTTCCTCCTGATAGCCCAGAGTAGTTGCAGCATCAGCAGCGGCCATTAAACCAGCCCAGACTGCTACCGCCGAATAGGTGTGTTCCCCACAGCGTTCTTCCCAGAGATCAAAACTGGGTTGCGGCAGACCGGTTTCTGCATCCCTGAAGTTTATCAGGAACTCCGCCCCTTTCTTGAATGAGGGCCACATTTCTGCCAGAAAGGCCCGTTCCCGGTAAAGAGCATAATGCTGCCACATGCCCCAAAGTACCGAGCCGGTTTCATCGATCTGAAGACCCCAGTTTGGTGCAATCGCTCCATCCAGGTAATAGCGCTGCTCCCAGGAACCATCTGCATTC
Organism: Carboxydocella sporoproducens DSM 16521; assembly: GCF_900167165.1. NCBI lineage: Bacteria > Bacillati > Bacillota > Clostridia > Eubacteriales > Clostridiales Family XVI. Incertae Sedis > Carboxydocella > Carboxydocella thermautotrophica. Next base: position 13,502 of record NZ_FUXM01000026.1, read on the forward strand.
TGGGCCTTTGCTGCCCAGCGGTAAAAACGGGCGGCAGCTTCCTTATAACCGGCCCGGTCGATGGCATAAGTGATAAAGGCAGCATCCCGGCCCCAGCAATAGGCATAACCGCCACAGCGGGTAAAATCCTCATCAAATTCAGGAGCAGCGATCATGCTACCATGTTCCGCATCAGTCATCAGGGAAAAAACTATCAGGGAACGGCGATAGAGGGCATCCAGACGCTCATCCCCTGTCTGCACCGGTTTAGCCTGGGCCAAATATCCTTTCCAGTAGCTGCGGGTAGCAGCCAGCAAAGCTGCATAGCCTTCTTCCCGTGCCTTTTCCAGCTGAGCTAAAGCCAGCTCATAGGAAGGCCCCAGGGAAAGGAAAATCGTTATGGCATTACTATGCCCGGGGGCCAAAAGCCCCAGATCCCAGGCCATCGCCCCATCGGTCGCCATGGCATGCATAACAGGTGAGAGCTGGCCATTGTCGGCATTCATCATAGCGCCACCGCACTGGAATTGCTGAGCTGGCCGGTCTGCTGCCCAGAGAAAATGGTAATTTTGCTTGAACTGCCAGAGCGCTTCCGCTTGCGGGCGGAAAATGGTGGTATGGTAACGCCCATATTCCCCGATTTGCAGCTGAGAAAACAGCAGCAAGCGCAAGCGCTGATCTGCTGCACCGGTATTAGTGACCTGAAGATGGCGCACCAGCAAATCCCGGCCTGGGACAGCAAAATCAGTAATTTCGGCCTTGATGCTATTCTCGCTCCCCTGCAAGACGGTGACCAGGACTGCACTGTCCGGCAGATAATACTGGTGGCTCTGCCACTGGTCTTCATGGAACCAGCTAGTCCGGGGCTGGCCATCGATAGCCAGCCCCAGCCAGTTGCGGCCAATATTCTGGGGTGTATCGATACGGGGCCAGAACAGGCGCTCCAGTTCCGCCCGCTTGCCCAGAGAAGCAAGCAAACGGGAATTCCCGATTACAGCACTCATCAAATAGGGTTTCCTTTCCATTACTGCGACTCCTTCCCTTAACCTTTGGTTCCACCGGCAGTCAGACCGGAAATAAGGTATTTTTGGGCCCAGAAAAAGAAGATCACTACTGGCACGGTAATCAGAATAGCTCCTGCCGACATATAATGCCAGTCAGTATTGAATTCATTGACAAAAGTCCTTAAACCAACAGGTAAAGTGTAGAGTTCTTCCCTGTTCATGAAAGTCAGGGCATACATAAACTCATTCCAGGCTGTTACAAAGGAATAAAAGGCTGTTACTGCCAGGCCCGGCAGAGATAAGGGCAGTACAATCCGCCAGAAAGTACCGAAAGGAGTCAGACCGTCTACCCGAGCCGCTTCTTCCAGCTCCACCGGAATTGTATCAAAAAATCCTTTTAACATCCAGACACAAAAGGGCAGGCTGACGGTAGAATAAGCCAGCACCAGACCGGTATAGCTATTTAAGAGCCCATAGGATTTAATAATATTATATAATGGCACAATCAACAGGGAACCGGGAAACATTTGCGCAACCAGGAAAGAAAAAAGCCCGGTTTGTTTACCCAGAAATTCAAAGCGGCTGAAGGCATAGGCGGCAGTTGCAGCCAGGAACACTCCGACCAGGGTGGTAAGAAAAGCGATCAGCGCCGAGTTGACCAGCCAGGTCAAAAAGATATGATTTTTGAAAGTTAAAATGTACCGGTAATTGTCCAGAGTGGGATGTTCGGGTATAAAGCGAATAACATTGCTGAAAACTTCGCTTTCCGGTTTGAAGGAGGTAGAAAGCACCCATACCACCGGAAAGACAGAAATTATGGAGGCCAGAGCCAGAATTATGTGTACCAGCAAATCAACCCAGCGTTTTGCTGTTTTTTTCTTCATCAGTACACCTTCTCTCCCGCATTCTTGAGCAGGCGATTGTAGAAAAAGCTGAAAGCCAGCAAAAAGCTCAGGATTATCACACCATAAGTTGCCGAAATCCCGAAATTCCAGTTCATAAATGCTTCCCGATAAGCATAGGTAACTAAAATCTCCGTCTGTTTGTAGGGGCCGCCACCGGTTATTAAATAAATAACATTAAACATATTGAAGGTCCAGATGACCCCCAGCAGCGTAGCAGTAAATGCTACCGGTTTCAACAGGGGTAAAGTGATATTCAGGAATTGCTGCCATTTGGAAGCGCCATCCACCTCTGCCGCTTCATATAGTTCTCTGGGTATGGACTGTAAGCCCCCCAGCAGGGTTACCATCATAAAGGGGACGCCCAGCCAGATATTGGTGATAATTACCGCAAACATGGCTGTCCACTTGTTGGAAAGCCAGGCGATCGGTTCAATTCCCAATTTACCCAGCATCAGGTTTATTATACCGTACTCGGCATTAAACATCCATTTCCAGGAAAAGGCGGATACAAAAGAGGGCACCGCCCAGGGAATAAGCATTAACATGCGGTAAATAGCTCTGCCCTTGAGCTTGCGATTGAGCAGCAAAGCCAGAAACAGACCTATGACAAAATGGAAAAAAACATTGGTAAAGGTCCAGATAAGAGTGTTAAGAGCTACATCCCAGAACTCGGAGTTCAAATTGCCCAGAAGTTTGCGATAATTGGCCAGCCCCACCCATTTCCATGAAGGGGCGACAAACTGGTTGCCCATGTTATACTGATTCATATCAGTGAAACTATAGGATATACCCAGAATCAAGGGATAAAAGACCAGTACAGCCATGGCCAGTAGAGCCGGGGTCAGAAACAGATAGGCCAGCCAGCTCTGGCTCAGCTTTTTATTCATTGACTTAACCTCCTTCTCGCCAAGGAAGGGGAGAGGCCAACAGCAGTTGGCCTCTACTTGTTCAGCAATTTCTTCCAGGCGGCTGCTACATCATCCAGGGCCTGTTGTGGAGTCTTTTGTCCTTTCAATGCGGCCTGATAATTGGGAGTAAAGTCAGTATAGATTTGACCGCCTTCAGGAATTACCGGCCGGTTGGTAGCTTTTTCAATCACTGCTTTAAAATCAGAAACAATCCGGTTGTTCTTGACTTCCGGCAATTCATAAGCGGATTTCCTGGTAGGCAACAGATTATTTTTAACAGCGAATTTAGCCTGAGCTTCCCTGGAGTTGATAAATTCGATAAATTTATACGCTGCTTCCCGGTTTTTGGTATTAGCAGAAATCACATAGTTATGTCCACCGACAGGAGAACCGGTTTTACCTTCTGGACCGACAGGGATGGGCGCAATGCCCAGGTTATCAGGATCCTTGAATTCAGGACCGCTGAGGAGATCGGAAGTTGCCCAGGGACCATTTAAAATCATAGCATATTTACCGGTTTTAAAGCCCACCTGCATATTGTCATAGTCGTTGGCAAAATCGATTTCTTTGGGAACTACCCCGTATTTATCCCGTAAATCAATCATAAACTGCAAGCCTTTAACTGCCCCGGGAGTATTGACCAGAATGGTTTTGTCCTTAGAATCGATCAGCCCACCACCAAAGGCCCACATGAAGGGCTGATACCAGTAAGCATCTCCGCGATAGAAAAAGCCATAACGCCCTTTCTGCTTGTCGGTCAGTTTTTGAGCCACTTTAACCAGCTCGTCCATTGTTTTCGGCGGTTCAACCCCGGCTTCCTTCAACATGCGTTTATTGTAGAGCAGCGCCAGGGCATCGGTTACCTGGGGTACACCCCATATTTTGCCATTATATACATTGTAGTTGAAAGGCGCTTCCAGGTAATCTGCCTTATCTTCAGGCTTGATTAAATCATCAATAGGAGCAAGATAGCCGAGAGCGGCAAATTCAGGTGTCCAGGCTATTTCAGCCCGGAAAACATCGGGAGCATTCCCTGCCTGGGCCGCCACTTTAAATTTGTTCTGCGCATCCGCAAAGGGAACAGCTTGCATGTCCACCTTGATATCCGGGTTTTGGGCCTCGAATTCCTTCACGATTTCATTAATAGTCTGGGTTTCTTCCTGGTTAAAAGTATGCCAGAAACTGATGGTAACTTTTTCTCCACCCGGCTTATTCCCGGTCCTGGGCTCTTCGTTTTTGGCACAGCCAGTGACAAAACTGGATGCCAGCAATACAGTAGCCAGTCCTAAACTAAGGCTTTTCACAATTCCCTTCATATCCCTGTCCTCCTTCAAATCATTCATAAAATGGCCAGTTCAGTGTCAGGATCAAACAAGTGCAGGTGGTTCATGTCTACCGCCAGAGTTACCTTATCCCCCATGCGGTAAGGCTGGCGTGCCGCCACCCGGGCTGTCACCTCCTGTTCGCCTACCTTAAGATGCAGGTATATTTCCGCCCCTAACAGCTCCACCACTTCAACAGGTGCCTGCAGTTGACTGTCAGGGTAGGTTTCCAGTGCTACCGGTTCATCATGAATATGTTCCGGCCTGATGCCCATAATCACTTCTTTACCAGGATAGGCTCTGATTCCGTTCTGCTTACCCTCAGGCACCTTCAATTTCAGTCCCGGTGCAGTCAGCCAAATGTTTCCTTCCTCCTCTTTTACTACCACCTTCAGGAAGTTCATGCTGGGACTACCGATAAATCCAGCCACAAATTTATTCCGCGGCTGGCGATAAAGGTTCATGGGGGTGTCTACCTGCTGAATGACGCCATCTTTCATCACCACAATCCGGTCACCCATGGTCATGGCTTCTGTCTGGTCATGGGTAACATAAATAGTGGTAGTTTTCAGTCGTTGATGCAAACGGGTGATTTCCGCACGCATCTGTACCCGTAACTTGGCATCCAGGTTGGAAAGAGGCTCGTCCATCAGGAAAACAGCCGGTTCGCGAACAATAGCGCGTCCCATAGCTACCCGCTGGCGCTGACCACCTGACAAAGCTTTCGGCTTTCTGTCCAGCAAGTGCTCGATTTGCAGGATTTTCGCCACTTCTCGCACCCGCCTGTCAATCTCGTCTTTCGGCAATTTGCGCAGTTTCAGGCCAAAAGCCATGTTATCATAAACATTCATATGCGGATACAGAGCATAATTCTGGAAAACCATGGCAATATCGCGGTCTTTAGGGGGCAGTTCATTGACCAGACGGTCGCCAATATACAGCTCCCCTGCGGATATATCCTCCAGTCCAGCGATCATACGCAGGGTAGTAGACTTGCCGCAGCCTGATGGTCCCACAAAAACTACAAACTCCTGATCCTTGATTTCCAGATTAAAGTTGGAAACAACCTCCACTTCGCCATAGCGCTTGTAAACATTGCGCAAAATCACTTGAGCCATCAGTTTTTAGCCTCCTTTGCCGGAGCACAGGATTTGCGAATCACCAGTTCGGTCCTGATAAAATCATGTCCAGCTTTCCGGGCCGGGTTGCGTATCTTCTCGATCAAGAGTTCCGTTACCCGCACTCCCAGCTCATAGGTAAAAATCTCCACACTCGTTAAAGGCGGAGCCGTAAACCGGGCCATAGGGACATTATTAAACCCCACTACTGAAACATCCCGCGGTACTTTCATCCCCCGTTCCCTAACCGCCTGGATAGCACCGAAAGCCATCAGGTCATCCGCCACAACAACAGCCGTCAAATCAGGATGCCGGTCCAGCAGTTCCAGCATGGCCCGCTCTCCCCCTTCCTGGGTATACTCACCATGGGCTACCAGACTGCGGTCAAAACCGACCCCGAACTCCTGCAGAGCCTTTTTATACCCATCCAGACGATCCAGGCTGACTACAAACTCCAGCGACCCGATAATACAGCCGATCCGCCGGTGTCCTAATCCCAGCAAATATGCTGTGGCCTGATAAGCAGCTTCGATATTATCATTATCAACCCAGCACATATCCCAGTCATGCAACGGCTTGCCCACCAGAGCCGCAGGAAACTTGCGGGCCTGTAATTCCGCCCCCAGCTGGTTATCAACCCGGGATACCAGCAAGATTACGCCATCTACTCTGCGCCCTCTGACCATGCGCAGAACCGCTTCCTTTTCCTCCTGTTCCGTTTCCCCGGTAGCCAGCAGCAAGTCATAGCCTTCCCGCCTGGCCACCGAACTGATGCCACGGATTACTTCCGGAAAGAATGGGTTGAGGAATACCTCTTCGGCAGCCCGGGGCATAACCAGGCCAATAGTTTCCGTACTGCGTGTCACCAGATTGCGGGCTACCAGGTTGGGATGATACCCCAGCTCTTTCATGGCCTGCAAAACCCGCTGCCTGGTTTCCTCACTGATTTTGGGGTTATTGGCCAGCACTCTTGAAACAGTAGATGGATTCACCCCTGCCAGTTTAGCTACATCTTTTATTGTTGGCGCCACATATCCACCTCCTAAGCAAACGTTTGCATGTGCAATCGTTTGCCCAGCTTTGTTTTTATTATACCCCTTTCAAAACGATTTGACAAGAGGAAAATAAAAAAGAGCTTCTCTCAGAAGCCCCCGTATTGCTGTACTGCCGCTGAACCGTATCCATCCTATTTCCGCCTCCGCCGCCAGTTGGCCAGATTGAACCCGATCAGCAGCAACAGTATCAAAAACGCCAGGATAGCTGCAACATAGACCGGAAAATAAATGTTCCAGGGATATTTTTTCAGAATAGCATTCCCTTTTTCTCTAACTGCCAGTACCAGGCGATCATACCAGGTGTATTTTTTTATGCTCACCGGCTGTTCCGGGTGGACAGGCTTAACCACTGCCAGTCGCTGTTTTTCCACACTGTAAGAGCCCAGCTGACTGCTCTGAGAGTTTTCACCCGCGGCCGGAGCCAGAACATCCAGAACATTGGGGTCCAGATTGGTATCGGTACCCCCACCAAATTGCCATTCCGTAGCTTTGGCCAGTACAGGCCGCCAGCCATCGGGACCGATGGGATCCTGACTGCCGATGAGGACATAATAATACCAGGTCTCGGGATGCTCATCCAGGGCCTCCCTGGGGATGACAGCCTCTACCGTTTTCCCATCTGTTGCCCGCCGGAACAGCAGGCCCTGGCGCCGTCCTGGTTCAGTCTTGCGCTGGTTCCAGTAATAAACCGCCCCTTTATGCCAGCCGGTAACATCGATAAAGTACTCCCAGCCATGGCGGGGGTCAAAGTCCACATAGGCCCCTTCCCGCCAGGTTTCAGAACGGCCTTGATTGGGCTGGCTGTCTATGTAAAGAGCAATCCGCTGATGACTAAACCCTTCCGGCGCTCCCCAGGGGTTGGACAGCTTTTCGGCAAAGGTAAAATAAAAATAATAACTGGAATCATCCACTTCCACGCGAAAGGTGGTCAGGTCATAGAGCCCATGCCGGGGATCAAATACCGGTCCCTTTGGATAGACATAGGTTCCCGGGCCCCGGTCATCCCCCCGGGGATCTTCCATTTGAAACAGCACCTGCCGCGGGACTGCATTAGCAGCTGCCGACTTGCTGCTTGCCAGCCCTAACAGCAGGAAAAACACCAGAAACACAGAAAAACGTCGCATATTATTCCCCCTCATGCAAGGAGAGGGCTGCCAGCCGCCGGGTCAATTCCAGGGCCGCATTATGGCCCAGCAGCTTGAGCCGGAAATTCATGGCGGCCACTTCAATGATGCTGGCAATATTGCGTCCAGGACGAACGGGAATAGTGATCCCGGGGATTTCATTGCCCAGCAGCTTAACTTTTTCCTCATCCAGGCCCAGGCGGTCATAATATTTACCTTCCTGCCACTCTTCCAGACGGATAGCCATATGAATGGTCTGCTCGATCCGCACTGCCCCTGCCCCGAAGAGAGTCCGGATATCCAGAATCCCCAGGCCGCGAATCTCCAGCAGATGTCTGACCACCTCCGGCGCCCGTCCCGAGAGGCGTTCCCCGATTTTAATCACTTCTACCGCATCATCAGCAACCAGGCGATGGCCCCTTTTCACCAGTTCCAGAGCTGTCTCACTCTTGCCAATGCCACTTTCCCCGGTAATCAGGACCCCAACGCCATGGACATCCACCAGCACCCCGTGGATGGTGGCACTGGGAGCCAGTCTTTCTTCAAGAAAATCGGTAAGTCGACTGATAAAACTGGTAGTTGGTTGCGGAGTGCGCAACAGGGGGATCCTCTTTTCCCGGGCCGCTTCCAGCCAGGTTGGCTCGATTTCAATGCCCCTGGTAATAATCAGGCAGGGAAAATACAGACTCAGCAAAACATTCCAGCGCTGCCAGGCTTCTTCGGCTGGCAGGGTGCCCAGGTAGGCAAACTCGGTAGTACCCAGTACCTGAATGCGCTGATGGTCAAAATGCTGCAAAAAGCCGGCCAGCACCAGGCCCGGCCGATTGATGTCCGCCACCTTCAGCTTGCGCCCTAACTCCTCTTCTCCGCTTAATACCTCAAGGCCCAGGGCCTTGATCAGATCCCGTACTTTAAGTTCAACCATTAAATCCACCTGCAACCAGCTGGGCCAGAGTCTCCACCGCAGCCTCTTCATCCTCGCCCTGGGCTTCAATGGTCAAATAGCTTCCCTTCTTGGCCGCCAGGGTCATCAAACCCAGAATGCTCTTGCCATCAACTTCATGATTGTCTTTGCTCACCTTGATCTGACTTTTGAAACGGCTGGCAGTCTGGACAAACAGGGCTGCCGGCCTGGCATGTAAGCCCATTTCATTGGTGATTTCGACTGTAACCTTTGCCATTTTTACTTCCCCCTCACTGCTTCAGTATTCCATTCCATTCTATCGAAAACCGTCTTTTTTCACAAGACAAAACGGTGAATTGCCTCTGCTACTCCATCATCATCATTGGCCAGAGTGACATAATCGGCGATAGCCTTGACTTCCGGTTTGGCATTGCCCATGGCCACCCCGATCCCTGCCAGCTCAATCATATCCAGGTCATTGAAACTGTCCCCGATAGCCATGGCGTCCTTTAACTCCAGGTCCAGATGGCGGCAAAGGGCAATTAGGGCCTGGCCCTTACTGGCTTCCGGATGGGTGAACTCCAGATAATGATCCTTGGATTTGGCCAGCTGCACTTTGCCCTGCCAGCGGGGGCGCAAGGCTGCCGCCAGCTGGTCCAGCCGTTCCGGTTCAGCGATGAGCAGAATTTTGCTGGGTCCCTGACCGCTGGCCAGAATCCTGCCCCGCAAATCCTCTTCCACCGTGTAGGGAACCCGGGCCAGTTGACTGTATGCTTCTGCCTCTGCTGTCGCCTTTTCCACATAGAGGTGGTCATCCAGATAGATATTGGCATGAATCCCTTCTTCCCGGGCCAGGGTGATGATTTCCGCCGCCATTTCCGGCGGCAGGGGGCGGTGCCAGAGCTCTTCCCCGCTCAGCCCCGATTTGATCAAAGCCCCTTGATAGGTGATCAAGGGCAGATCCAGTCCCAGTTCCAGGGCATAGGGCCGGGCGGAACGGTACATCCGGCCCGTGGCCAGAGTTACCGCCACCCCCCGGGCACTGGCGGCCTTAATAGCCGCCTGGGCCCGGGGGGAAATAGTACAGTCAGTTCGCAAGAGGGTATCATCCAGATCGATTGCTATTAATTTTACCAAGATAATTCCTCCTACTCCACCAGAGCATTAGCAATGGAACTGATAAATGATAACACAATCGCTCCCAGCAAAGCCGGAATGAAACCGGCTACATCAAATCCTTTCACCACTGAACCTACCAGATAGAGCATCATGCCATTGACCACCAGGGTAAAAATCCCCAGAGTCAGGATATTGAGGGGCAGAGTCAATAACAGCACCAGCGGCCTGATCACTGCATTGACTATGCCCAGCACCAGCACTGCGATCAAAGCCGCACCGAAACCACGCACTTCAATCCCTTCAATCAAATAGGCGGTGAGCATCAAGGACAGAGCATTGATTCCCCAGCGAATTAACAAACCGGTCATCTTTTCACCTCCCGCTCAACTGTTTTATCCTTAAGAAATTCGGCACTTGCCGGCGATTTCCTGCCTATATTGTTAATTCTCGGCCTCCCAGCGCCGCAGCCATTCCCACAAAGCCTGGGCCACCTGCTGATTCATACCAGGGACAGCTGCCAGCTCCTCCACCGTTGCCGCCCGGATTTTGGCCAGAGAGCCGAAATGTTTGTATAAAGCCTGTTTGCGCTTGCTGCCTATACCCGGCACTTCTTCCAGCACACTCCGCAAATTGCGCTGAGTCCGCAATTTGCGGTGGTAAGTCAGGGCAAAGCGATGGGCTTCATCCCGGATGCGCTGCAGGAGGTAGAGCCCCTGGGACTGCCGTGGCAGGATGATGGGCTCAGACTGGTGGGGAGCAAACAGCCATTCTTCTTCTTTAGCCAGGCCAAAGGTAGGGATATGGCCAAATCCCAGCTCCTCCATTACCCGCCGGGCAACAGCGAGCTGACCTTTGCCCCCATCGACAATCAGCAAATCCGGGAGCTGAGCAAATTTTTCATCCCCTTTGCGGGCCCGTTCCAGCCGCCGGCGCAGCACCTCAGCCATGGAAGCAAAATCATCGGGACCGATTACTGTCTTGATTTTGAAACGGCGATAACATTCAGGAGCAGGTTTCCCATCGAGGAAAACCACCATCGACCCTACCGATTCGCTACCCTGGGTGTTGGAAATATCATAGCACTCGATGCGCCGGGGTGGAGCTGCCAGTCCCAGGGCCTGAGCCAGTTCCTTCAACCCCTGTTCTCTGGTTTCCCGCTCTTTCAGAATGGCCGCTTCCTTCAGTTCCAGTTCCTGAACGGCATTTTTGTGGGCCATTTCCGTCAGGGCTTTTTTCTCCCCCCGCCGGGGCACCAGCAGTTCCACCTTTTTCCCCCGTCGGGCCTGCAGCCATTGTTCAATCACTTCTCTTTCCTCTTCCGGGACCCCCTCGGCCAGAATCACTTCCCCGGGAATAAACTGGGCCTGGCTATAGTATTGCTTGACCAGGGCCGCCATGATTTCCTCCCGGCTATATCCCTGGGTATCTCCCAGGAAAAACACCTCCCGCCCCAGTAAAGTACCATGGCGGATCAGCAAAATCACCCCGCAGGTTTCCCAGATTCCCCGGGCTACCGCCAGCACATCCCGATCCCCGCCGCCAGGGGTGAGCATCTTCTGTTTTTCGCCCAGAATCTCCAGGGCCTTGATCTGGTCCCGCAAACGGGCAGCCCGTTCGAAATCCCATTTTTCCGCCGCCTCGTTCATCTCCTGTTGCAATTGTTTGATCAGGTGGCCGTATTTCCCTTCCAGAAACAACAATACATCTTCCACCGTCCGCAGGTATTGCTCCCGGCTGATCTCCCCGCTGCAGGGAGCTGAACAGCGGCGAATGTGAAATTGCAGACAGGGGCGGCTGCGTTCCGTCAAGGTGCTACCCGGACAGGAACGCAGAGGAAAGAGTTTTTTCAGTAAATGCAAAGTCTCCTTAACCGCCCCGGCATGGACATAGGGGCCAAAGTAACGGGCCCCGTCGCGCTCGACCTTGCGGACATAAAGCACCCGGGGATATTGCTCCTGAACTGTAACCTTTATATAAGGGTAGTGTTTATCATCCTTGAGCAGAACATTATAACGGGGGCGATATTTCTTGATCAGGTTGCATTCCAGCATTAGGGCATCCACTTCGGTATCGGTGATGATATATTCCAGGTCAGCAATCTGTTCCACCATGGCCCTGACCTTTTCCGTCTGGTTGGCAGTGGATTGAAAATAAGAGCGCACCCGGTTTTTCAGAACCCGTGCCTTGCCAACATAGATAACCTGCCCCCCGGCATTTTTCATCAGATAGACTCCAGGCTGTTCCGGCAAATGTTCCAGTTTGTGTTGCAATTCAGGCCGCATTTTCTCTCCTCCCAGCCCCATTATAACACATTTGAGAGCAGGAAGATTGCCCATACGAGAGGGACTGGCTTAAAATTAATTAAAAACCCTGTGCAGAGGTGATAAGTATGGACTTAGAGCAACTCCTGTCCCGCCTGGACGTGGACCTTTACGGTACTGCCCCTGTCTCCGCCTTTGACCAGGCTCCCCCGGGGTTTAAACCCCAGGACCTGTTGCCTACCGCGCAGCAGGTTATTGTAATCGCTCGAAGTCTGAATCCGACACCAATTCGCTATCTGCCGAAAACCCGCAACCAGTACATGGTAGAATTCGAAATGGCCAACTGGCATCTGACTCACGCTGCCTATCAGCTGGCCCGGCAACTCCAGCAACTGGGCCACCAGGCCCTGCCCATCAGCTCAGAAGCAGCCATCGGCGATTATGGGCGTCTGAAGGCGGATTTTTCCCTTAAACACGCTGCCGTCCTGGCCGGTCTGGGCTTTTTCGGCCTCAACAACCTGATTCTGACCCCTGCCTATGGCCCGGCCCAGCGCTGGGCAGCGGTGATTACCTCTGCCCCTTATACTCCGCTTCAGGTGGCTAACCCGGCCCGACCCGACCTTTGCAGTCAGTGCCAGGCCTGTGTCCGGCAGTGCCCGGCCGGGGCCCTGCAGGGCTGGGAAGGCCAGTATAATCCGACCACCGGCTGGACCATCAATAAAGAAAAATGCGCCCACTACATTTTCGTAGTGAACGCCGGTAAACGCTGCGGAATATGTATTGCCAGCTGTCCCCTTTTGCCAGAATAAGCTAGTGCAGCCTTCTGGCCTGAATATAATACCCCTCTTCACTGCCTTTGGGTTGCCAGGCGAAACCGTTTTCCTCCAGGATATCCACCACTTCATCGGTGAAGACCGGGTCTACCCGGTCAAAGACAATATTCAGGGTGTCTACCGGCCCCACCTGGCTGACTACTTCTTTGACCCGTTCCACTTTTTTCTGACCGTGGAGATTCCGTAAATCCACCTGCCAGTCGCTCATGGCAATCACCCTCCTTTGTCAATATTTTTCCCGCCAGCAGGAAAAAATAATCGGGCGTGGAATACTAGTGAGGGTGTAAATCTAATACGGCAGGTGAAAGTTTGTGAAAAAAATCCTTCTCCTTTCCTTCCTGGCAGCTGCGCTGCTTCTCGGGGGCTGTGCCAGCACTCAGCCGCAGGTGCCGCCTCATGCCAGCAACAGGGAAGAAAAATCCGGTCATATTAAACTGGTGCAGGGCCCCCTTACCCTGGAAGTGAGCCAGAAGCCCAAATATTTCAGTCCTGAGCTGATGCCCGCTGAGGAAGGCAAAGTGGTAATTGGCCTTTTTACCGCTATTACCAATGACAGCGACCAGGACCTGAACATCAAGCCGGAATTCGTTACCATCATCACCGAAGACGGCAAGAGCTATCAGTATTCGGAAGCCCGCACTGCCATTACCGGCAAAGGGGCCTTCAAAGCCATGGACCTGCCGCCCCATTACCGCGGTGGTGGTCTCCTGCTGTTTGAGATTCCCAGAGACCAGCAGGTGGATAAAGTCCTCTACGAGGATCAGGCTGGTCATAAATTTACCGTCAGTCTGCAGGCACCTCCCGGCAAAGTTTAAAAGCACAAGCGATATATTGTATACTTTTCCCGGTGTTATAGACACCGGGCTTTTCTTTATGTTACCCTTTTCCTTAGATAAAACGGAGGTGTGGCAAGATGGGCATGAATCTGACTCAAAAAATCATCGCCGCCCATTTGGTGGAAGGCCAAATGGTGCCTGGCCAAGAAATAGCCATCAAAATCGACCAGACCCTGACCCAGGATGCTACCGGTACCATGGCCTACTTGCAATTTGAAGCCATGGGCGTGCCCCGGGTCAAAACCGAGCTGTCCGTAAGTTATGTGGATCACAACACCCTGCAAACCGGGTTCGAAAATGCCGATGACCATCTGTTTTTGCAGACCATTGCCGCCAAACATGGTATTTATTTTTCCCGTCCCGGCAATGGTATCTGCCACCAGGTTCATTTAGAGCGTTTTGGCAAACCCGGCAAAACCCTGCTGGGTTCTGACAGCCATACCCCCACCGGCGGGGGCATCGGCATGCTGGCCATCGGGGCCGGAGGCCTGGATGTAGCGGTGGCCATGGCGGGCAAACCTTTTTATCTGACTATGCCCAAAGTGGTCAAAGTCGAGCTGCTGGGCCGCCTTTCCCCCTGGGTCAGTGCCAAGGATGTCATTCTCGAAGTGCTGCGCCGTCTCTCCGTCAAAGGCGGAGTGGGCAGGATTCTGGAATATACCGGCCCGGGGGTAGCAACCCTGACGGTACCGGAACGGGCCACCATCACCAATATGGGAGCCGAACTGGGGGCCACCACTTCCATCTTCCCCAGTGATGAAATCACCCGGGCCTTCCTGGCCGCCCAGGGCCGGGAGGAGGACTGGGTACCCCTGAGCGCTGATCCCGATGCGGTCTATGATGAGGAATTGACTATTGACCTTTCTGCCCTAGAACCCCTGATCGCCTGTCCCCACAGCCCGGATAAAGTAGTTCCGGTGCGGGAAATAGCTGGTCTCCCGGTGGACCAGGTGGCCATCGGTTCCTGTACCAATTCCTCTTACGTAGACCTGATGCGGGTGGCTGCTATCCTGCGGGGTAAGAAGATCCATCCCCGCACCAGTCTGGTAATCAGTCCTGGTTCCAGGCAAGTGCTGACTATGCTGGCCCAGAATGGCGCCCTGGCTGACCTGCTCAGCGCCGGAGTGCGCCTGCTGGAATGCACCTGCGGGCCCTGTATCGGCATGGGCCAGGCTCCTCCTTCTGCAGGCGTATCAGTGCGCACCTTTAACCGTAACTTTGAAGGGCGCAGTGGCACCAAAGATGCCCAGGTCTATCTGGCCAGTCCGGAAGTAGCCGCTGCTGCCGCCCTGACCGGCCAATTAACTGACCCACGGGAACTGGGCGCATATCCGGAAGTGACCTTACCGGAAAAGTTCCTGCTGGATGACAGCATGATCATCCCCCCGGCAGCGGCGCCGGAAACCGTTGAGGTACGGCGGGGCCCCAATATTAAGCCCCTGCCCAAAGGCCAGCCGCTGCCTGCTGAATACCGCGGTGAGGTCTTGTTGAAGGTAGGGGATAACATCACAACCGACCACATCATGCCGGCCGGCTCCAAAATCCTGCCTTTGCGTTCCAATATCCCGGCCATCAGCCAGTATGTCTTCCACCAGGTGGATCCCGAATTTCCCGCCCGGGCCCTGGCTAAAGGCGGTGGCGTTGTGGTGGGCGGCCAGAACTATGGCCAGGGCTCCAGCCGGGAGCATGCCGCTCTCGCCCCCATGTACCTGGGAGTACGGGCAGTGATTGCCCAGTCCTTCGCCCGTATCCACCGGGCCAATCTGATCAATTTCGGCATCCTGCCCCTGACTTTTGCCCGGGCAGAAGACTATGAGGCTATTGAACAGGGGGATATTATCCGCTTGCCCGAACTGGTTGAGCGGATTGGCGCCGGAGCCGAAGAAATAAATCTGATCGTGGAAAATAAAAATTTGACCATCCCCTTGCTGGTAGACCTTACCCCCCGCCAGCGGGCCATCCTGCTGGCGGGTGGACTGCTTAACTACGTCTGAGTCACCATTCAGGAAGAAGGACAGCCGTTTCCCCGGCGGGAAACGGCTGTTTTCGACCTTCCGCCTGCATTTCTCTCCCCTTCACCGCAAATTTCTTGCCGTCCACTCCGTCCTCCCTTTATATTGAAACTAAGAAAGAGGAAGGAGGAGGCGCCGATGGGATACCTTTCTATCTTGCACGAAGCTCAACCCTTTAGCTTGCTGCCCCCGGAAGCATTGCAGGCAGCTTTAGTCAAATGCGAATCCCGGCTTTATCCCAAAGGCACCTATATCTTCCGACAGGGTGAACCCTCCCGCGCTGTCCTCTATATTCTTACCAATGGCCTGGCCGAAGTAGTCCTGACCAACGAAAAAGGAGAAGACAACGTGGTAGGACTGCGTCAGCCCCGGGATTTCTTCGGGGAAACGGTCCTGTTCAATGACAAGCCCTATCCCGGTTCTGTGCGAGCAGTAGAGGATTGTATCTGCTTGCTTATGCCCCGGGAAGTTTTTGAAAGTCTGCTGGAAAACTATCCTAAATTCGCCGGTTATTTTACCCAAACCCTTTTAGAACGGATGCGGGTAATTTATGAAGAAGTGGTTGCCGAACAGAGTTATCTGGCCGGCAACCTGGAAACCCAGCCTTTTCGCAAGCGGCTGTCGGAAATCATGACCAGCCCGGTTCTGACCTGCCGCGCCAACCAGACCGTCACCGAAGTAGCTCAGCTCATGGCGGAGCGCAATATCGGGGCTCTGGTCGTGGTGGATGGTCAGGAGCGGGCGGTGGGAATCGTCACCGACCGGGACCTGGTAGCTAAAGTGCTGGCCCAGGGCTGTCCGCAAACCGGGGATATTACCGCCGATATGGTAATGAACACCCAGCTGGTTTCCCTGCCTCCTGATGCTTTTTATTCCGAGGCCTTGCTGGCCATGGTCAAAAATAAAGTCAAATATCTGGCTGTGGTAGACCAGGGCCATCTTTTCGGGATTATCTCCATGCGGGATCTGATTCGGGCCCGCAGCTCCGGCGCCCTCACTACTGTCGATACCATTGAAACCTCCCGCAACCTGGACGATCTGGTCCAGGCCACCCGGGAAGTGGATCAGGTACTGGTGGGTTTGCTGGCTGAAAATGCCCCTATTGAAGAAATCTTCGTGGTTATGAGTGAGTTCTATGACCGGCTCACCGCCAAAGTCATTCAGCTGGCGGAAGAGGAAATGGTCCAGGCCGGTCTGGGTACCCCTCCTGTCCCTTACTGTTTTATCACCATGGGCAGTGGCGGCCGCAAGGAACAGGTCCTGCGCACTGACCAGGATAATGGCATTATCTATGCCGATGTCCCGGCCAACCTGGCCGAGGAAGCTCAGAACTATTTTCTTACCCTGGGGGAGAAAATCGTCAATGGCCTGGTCGCCTGTGGCTTTGCCCGCTGCAAGGGCAATGTCATGGCCTCCAATCCGGAGTGGACCAAACCCCTGCGCCAGTGGTACCTGGATGTCACCAGCTGGATCGCTCAGCCGGTACCGGAAATAGTGCGCAAACTCACCATTTTCCTGGATTTCCGCCCCGTCTACGGCAAAAAGGAACTGGCCCAGGATTTGCGCCATTTTGTCCATCGCCGGGTGGAGGATTATCCGGTTCTGCTCCATTTTCTGGCCAAGGATGATCTGGAATACAAAGTGCCCCTGGGGTTTTTCCGGCAATTCATTACGGAAAAGCACGGGGAGCATAAAAATGAAATCGATTTAAAGCGGGCGGTTTGTGTGCATATGGTGGATTGTGCCCGGATTTTTGCCCTCAAATGGGGCATTGACGAAACCAGTACCCTGGGGCGTTTGAAAATCATGGAACAGCGCAATATTTTCAACCCCGAGGATAGTGAGTATTATTCCACTGCCTATAAAATCCTGATGACCCTGCGCCTGAAAACCAACCTTAAGAAACTGGAGCAGGGACTGGAAGCCGATAACTGGATCAATCCCAATCAGTTGCCTAAAAAAGAAGCGGCCACTTTGCGTTATGCCATGCTGGCCGTCGATAAACTGCAGAGCTTTACTGGTACTGTTTTTCATGCCGGGTAGGGGGTAGATGATGATGTTACGCGCGTGGTTAGGCCGCACCTCCCGATTGATGGGATTTGAAACTGCGGGAGGAGATAGAGCCTGTGACTCCCTGATTTTGACCGAGGTTAAGGAAAAATTGAAGAAATTCCAGGAACAGCGCCACAATCCCCAGACACCGCTACGGGAAATGGAATTTGTTGTTTTTGATCTGGAAACCACCGGGTTGTATCCCTTTAGCGGTGATACCATCACCTCTATCGGTGCTGTTCTAATCAAAAATGGTGAAATCTGCCCTGAACATTCCTTTCAGGAGCTGGTCAATCCCGGTCGTCCCATTCCACCGCTGGTCACCCAGATTACCGGTATCGATAATGAAATGGTGGCTGAGGCCGATGATTTTCTGACGGTCTTCAACCGTTTCCTTGACTTCTGCGGGAACCGGATGCTGATCGCCCATAATTCCGATTTTGACCTGGCTTTTATTAATATCCAGTTGAAAAAAGCTTTAAAAACCAAATTCAAGCCAGTTATCCTCGATACGGTAGTTCTGGCCATGGCCCTGCAGCCCTATCGCAGTTCCTATACCCTGGATAGCCTCTGTACCGCCTGGCAAATAAAAACCCCCCTGCGCCATACGGCACTGGGGGATGCGCTGATCACCAGCCGCTTGTTTTTGACTTTTCTGCAGGAATTTCAGCAACGGGGAATCAAAACCGTGGGTGACTTGCTCAGCCTCTTGCACTGGCGCAACCTGCTCTAGCCACTAAAACCCGGGGCCCCTTCCAGGCCCAGCAAATAGAGCTTGACCTCCAGTCCACCCCCATACCCAACCAGTGCCCCTGATTTGCCGATTACGCGGTGACAGGGGATGATGACGGGTATGGGGTTTCTGTTGTTGGCCTGTCCCACGGCCCTGACTGCTCGCGGTTTGCCGATATTGGTAGCGATCTCCTGGTAGGTTCGAGTTTCGCCATAGGGGATTTTCTGCAGTTCCTGCCAGACCTGCAGTTGGAATGGGCTACCACTTACATCCAGCGGCAGGTCAAATTGTTGCAGCTCTCCGGCAAAATAAGCGCCCAGCTGTTCTATTGCCTGCTGGTGGGCTTTGAGGTTGCGTTCCACCACTATCTCCTCAGTCCATTTCCGATTTAACCAGTTCAGTAAAGTAGCCTGTCCTTCTCCCGGCAAAACCAGGCGACAGAGCCCCTTTTCCGTACTGACCAGGACCAGCGGCCCAATGGGACTTAACATTTCTGACCAGCGTATGATTTCCATGCTCTGCCTCCTATGCTGAAGCAACTTCCGGCTGCACCTGGCTGCCATCGGGAATAACCAGCAGGGAATAATCCTGTCCGTATTGTTCTTCTACCTGCAGCAGTGCAGTCGGGATACTGTCAGCATAACGCATAAAGAGGCTCTCCGTCAACTCTTTTCCCAGATCTGAGATTAAAATTACCTGTTTTTCCTGTAAGACCCTGGCGATAGCATAGGCCTTGTGTCCGCCCAGGACAAACCCCTGTTCAAAACGGCGGAAAATATCTTCCAGAGTCTCTGCTTCCAGCATCCATTTTTCAAAAGTATGTTCGCCCAGTCCTTCCCTGCAGCGGGCCAGCAGGATGATGGTTCCGCCCGGCCGGGTGGCAGCTGCCGCTGCCTCCAGGGCCTTTTGGGCCTGGTAGAGATTGATGTCCTTGGGATGGCCACCGGCACTGACCAGCACCACATCAGCGGCCCGAGGTACTGTGACCATACTCATCTGGCGGCAGGTTTCCACTCCGGCCAGCCAGGCCTGTTCCAGGTCACCGGCCACTGCCTGCACGATTTCCTTTTTCTCATTGGTCACTACATTGAGGATAAAATCCACACCCACCAGGCGCGCGGCCTCCAGCATCAGCCAGTGGACCGGATTAGTGCGCCAGTTGCCGGCACAGGCGCGGGGATCGGTCATGAGGCTGTGATTGTACTGAATCAGATTGCGAGCTGCCACCCCGGGGAGAATGGATTTGCGGCCACCGGAGAACCCGGCGATATAATGCATGGTAATCAGGCCGGTGGTGATGATAAAATCCGCTTCAGCCACCAGACGGTTAATAACCAGCTCTTGTCCATCGGACAGGCGTCCGATGGCTACCAGATCCCGGTCACAGTCATGGCTAATGATATTAAAACGCCGGCAAATTTCTTCCCCAAAGCTGGCCCGATTTTCTTCTTCCGTATTGGCCCGGTGACTCCCGGTCGCCACCACCAGGGTCACCTGTTCATCCCCGATCCCGGCCCTTTCCAGCTCAGCTACCAGCGGTGGCAACATCACCTCATAGGGTGTGGGCCGGGTAACATCATTGACAACAATTACAACCTTTTGCGGCTGCCGCTCCCTGAGGAGCTCTGCCAGAGGCGAAGTTCCAATGGGCTCAGCCAGCGCCCGGCTGATCTCAGCTAGAGGATCACTCACTCCCGGCAAAGATCTGGGTGTAATAATCTGGCAATATCCCTTCGGATTCAGCTCAACCTGAAGTTTATCCTTTCCATAAGCCAGTTTTACTTCCAAGACAGTCCACCTGGTTCAAAAAACTTGACTGTTTTTATTTTCAGCCAAGTTGGCCCCCAGACCAGGATTTCGCCTCCTTTCCGAATACTTGATTTGCCCCCGC
>NZ_FUXM01000027.1 GCF_900167165.1 Carboxydocella sporoproducens DSM 16521
CCTGACTTCTTGATTTCATGGCGGGAAGCACCTTCCAGGAGCCGGTTAAAGGCCCACCGCATACAAGCACAGAAGAGACGCATCTCCGTAGTCAGCGGATCTTCTTCGCCCCGGCTCCACTTCGAAGACCGGTGAGCCGGGTAAATCTCCGGAAAAAACTCCCCGCACACAGTTATGCTAAATTTGTTCTTCTCGTGTTTCTCTGGCATTCCTGATCAGCTCCCCGAAAACCCTGCCGGACTTTGCTGCTTCTCCAATGGATAATAGTTCCATACTTTTAATGTAGCAAAACAGTTAAATACAATCAATTATAGTCTAGTTTTTCCGTAACTGCTGCATACCTCCTTCACTTACAGCTTGTCCTGGTGTATTTATTCTAACTTCTACTTTTTCCGGCAAATTCCTGCCGCCGCTAAAAATTTATTACCGTTTCAGCCTGCAACATTTTTTCCTGGATGGTTGCCATATTGGAAACCTGGCCCACTACCAGTTTATCCTTGAGCTGATAATAATCCAGACAGGTGCCACAGGCCAGCAGATCTACGCCCCGTTCCGCCAGCACTTGCAGGGATTCCGCTGCCACCGAACCCTCTACCAGCAATTTCACTCCACTGTTCAGAAATAAAATGGCGCCAGGCAGTGCCTCAGCACTGGTCAAAGTATAAAAGAAATTCTTCATCAGCAATTTCCCCAGTTCCTCCGGGCCATTACCTAAAACCTCACTGGTAATCACCATTACCTTATTGGCCATTTGGGCTCTCCTCCTTTACAGTTAACGCTTTAAACATCTGATCTCTCCCCTGAAGTTTTTTCTGTTGCAAATTATAGCAGATTGGGAGAGCTGGTAGGTAAAGTATAATGATTTTTAATCAAGCGGTAATGCCTATAAATATTTTTTATGCCTGCAGCTTGCCTGACTTACCCCAAAAAAATAGCCCCTAAAGCGGGGCGTTTCCTTTAAGCTATTCTTTCCAGATGCAGGCGTCTGGCCAGGGCTGCTTCATATAATTCCATGTATTCAGCGGCCGCTTTGTTCCAGGAATTATCTTCCCGGAGCGCCCCCAGTACCAGTTTACGCCAGAGATAAGGGTGATGCTGATAAATCTCCAGGGCCCGTTCTACCGCCCGCAAAAAGGCCCGGGCGTCATATTCAGCAAAAACAAAACCATTGCCGGTCTGGGTGCGGATATCAAAATCCTGGACAGTATCCGCCAGGCCACCGGTAGCCCGCACCACCGGGATGGTGCCATAGCGCAGGGCAATCAGCTGGCCTAAACCACAGGGCTCAAACCGGGAAGGCATCAAAAAGATATCGGCTCCGGCATAGATGCGCTGGGCCAGCACCCCATTAAAGCCGATAAACACTCCCACCTTTTCCGGATAACGCTGTTTCAACTGACGGAAAAACTGTTCATAGCGCGCCTCTCCCAATCCCAGCACTACCAGCTGGACATCCCGTGCCAGCAACTGGTCTGCGCTTTCTACCAGCAAATCCAGCCCCTTCTGCTCCACCAGCCGACTGACCAGCCCCATTACCGGCACATCCTGCACCGGCAGACCCAGTTCCTGTTGCAAAGCGTATTTGTTTTCCCGCTTCATTTCCGGTGAGTCGGCATCATAGTTGCGATAAATGCGCGGGTCGGTCCTGGGATCGAACTCGTGGAAGTTAATGCCATTGACGATTCCGGACAGGTCAGCCGCCCTCTTTCTCAACAACCCATCCAGCCTTTCCCCGTATTCCGGAGTCTGAATTTCCCTGGCATAGGTGCGGCTGACGGTATTGATTTTATCGGCATAAACCAGACCGGCCTTCAGGAAATTGAAACTGCCGTAAAACTCTACTCCCTCAGGATGGAATACCCGTTGCCGATCTACTCCCAGCCAATCCAGCAGATAGGGATCATGGTGGCCCTGGTACTGCAGATTGTGGATGGTAAAAATGGTGGAGATTTTCTCATAAAACGGCTGGGAGCGATATTTTTCCTCCAGCAAAAGGGCAATGGGCCCCGCTTGCCAGTCATTTAAATGAATAATATCCGGCTGAAAATCCAGCTGGGGCAGCATTTCCAGCACCGCCTTACAGAAGAAAGCAAATCTTTCCCCATCATCATGATGACAGTAAAAGCCGTCCCGGTCAAAATAATGATAGTTATCGATAAAGTAAACCGGAATTTGTCGATGAATCTCCCCTAAATGAGCCTCGATATAGTTTTGCCGGACAATCGCTGTCTCCCGCCGCGGTCCAAATTCCACAGGAAAATCGGTGACAGTGCTCTGTTTTCCCACTTCCCGGTAGCGGGGTAAAACGATCCGCACATCATTACCCATAACCGCCAGAGCTTTGGGCAGGGAGCCCGCCACATCCGCCAGCCCCCCTGTCTTGGCAAAAGGAGCGACTTCTGCGGAGACCAGCAAAATCTTTAAATTCCGTTCCAGAAGCATAAAAAACCTCCCTCTTCTGACAGTTTCCTCTGTTAGTATGAGTCGGAAGAGGGAGGAACTATTTACAGCCGGCGAATTTTTTTCTCGCCCGTAGCTGTTCCCCCGACCACCAACTCTTCCAGCAAGATGGTAGGCTGAGCATCACTCACCGGAACCCCTTGTCCGTCTTTGCCGCAGGTACCGATGGCAAAGCCCCAGTCTTTACCCACCCGCTGTACCTGTTGCAGGGCCCGGGGCCCATTGCCGGTGAGGGTCGCCCCTCGGACCGGATACCTGATTTCCCCGTCCTCAATCAGATAGCCCTCAGCTACGTCGAAAACAAAATCCCCGTTGGTTGTATTTACCTGTCCGCCACCCATCTTTTTAACCAGCAAGCCATATTTCACATCCCGGATAATATCCTCCGGGTCCTCCTTACCAGGAGCGATATAGGTATTGGCCATGCGGGGAATGGGCTTGTAATGATAGCTCTCCCGCCGCCCATGGCCATTGGACTTCCGCCCTTCCTTGCCGGCGGTATGCCGGTCATAGAGATAATCCACCAGTACCCCGTTTTCGATCAAGGTTACCGGCTGAGCCGGAGTGCCTTCATCATCATAGCGGTAAAAACCATACTTGCCTGCTAAGGTAGCATCATCGGCCACCGTTACCAGGGGACTGGCCACCTCCTGGCCCAGTTTGCCCTGATAAACCGATAGCTGTTTTTGTACCAGGTCAGCCTCCAGGCCATGGCCACAGGCTTCATGGACCATGGTTCCCCCGGCTTCTCCGGCCATCACCACCGGCATTCGGCCTGCCGGAGCCGGTTTAGCCCCCAGCATCAGTACGGCTCGCCTGGCCGCATCCTGGGCCACAGCCGCTGGCTGTTCCTCCTGTAAAAACTCCCAGCCAACCACGCCGCCTACAGCATTATAACCGGTCTGGATGACTCCATCTGCTGCTGCGATAGCATTGACCACAAACCTGAGGCGCCGGCGTTCATCTTCCACCAGCTGGCCCTCACTGCTGGCAATCACTACTTTTTGTTTTACATCCCCATAGGTGACAGAAACCTGGCGAATCCGCTCATCCGCCTGACGGGCTGCCGTATTGGCGGCTAGCACCGCCTCTACTTTGTTTTCTACCGGAATCTGTTCCGGCAGTTCCTTGATTACCGGCGCCGGAACCCTGGCACTGGGTGTAGTCAGGTCAAACACATATGTACCAGGCTGGGCCCCCGCCACCCCTTTGGCCGCCACCTGAGCCGCCTGTTCCAGACCGGACTGGGACAGGTCATTGGTATAGGCATAGGCGGTAGTTTCTCCACTGATTACTCGAATCCCGGCACCACAGTCAATCCCGGTATTAATCCGTTCAATCCGATTATCCTCACAGGTAATAATGGTGGTTTCCTTTTCCTCAAAAAAGATATCGGCAAAATCGCCACCCCGGGCCAGGGCCTTTTGCAAAACCGCCACCCAATCGGCGCGTTTCAGCATCATACCACCTCCGCAATTGCAGCTAAAATCAGCTGGCGATCCAGCTCCTTGACGATTTTCACTCCTCCGATGCGATCCGGCAGGATAAAAGTTAAACGCCCTTCCTCGCCTTTTTTGTCATAGAGCATGGCCTGCCAGAGAGCTTCCGGATCTACCCCCGGGGCCCGTACTGGTAAATTAAAGGCCGTAAGCAGCCGTTCCAGCCGTTCCAGTGCTGCCTCTTTCAGCCAGCCAGCCCGGACAGCCAGCCGGCTGGCCATGACCATGCCGACAGCCACTGCCTCACCATGCTTCCATTCCCGATACTGGCCCAGCGCCTCCAGGCCATGACCAAAAGTATGCCCAAAATTGAGGATAGCCCTTAGCCCCTGTTCCTGCTCATCCTGGCTGACCACCTGGGCTTTGATGCTGCAGGAGGCCTTGACCATTTCCTGTACCGGCTGAGCCTGTCTCTGCCAGATTCCTTCTTTATTTTGCTCCAGAAACTCAAAGAAAAACTCATTCCAGATCATACCATATTTTACCACTTCCGCCAGACCGGCTGCCCATTCCCGTTCTGGCAGGGAGTTTAAGCTATCGATGTCACTGACCACCAGCCGGGGCTGATAAAAAGCCCCGATCAGGTTTTTGCCTTTGGGGTGGTTGACTCCGGTTTTACCCCCCACACTGCTATCCACTTGAGCCAGCAAGGTAGTGGGAACCTGCACAAAATTGATACCGCGCATAAAGGTGGCAGCAGCAAAACCAGCCATATCGCCCACCACACCGCCACCGACGGCCACTATCCAGCTCTGGCGATCCAAACCGGCAACCAGTGCCTGATCATACAAGGTCTGGACCGATTCCAAAGTCTTATACTCTTCCCCATCCGGCAAAATCGCTACCCGCCAGGAAAAACCGGCTTCCCGCAAGCCTTTTTCCACTTCTGACCCGTATAAATCCCAGACCAGGGGGTTGGTCACTACCAGTGCCCGCCGCCCTTTACCCAGGGTGGCCAGGCTTTCTCCTATCTGAACTAGCAGCTGACGTCCCACCAGAATCTCATAGCTGCGCCGCCCCAGTTCCACTTTAACTTTTTCCACTCTTTTCACCTGCCATCCTGCCTTTTATCCATTCGACCAGCTCCCGGGCAATCTGCTCCGGTTCTTTGCTGGAGGTATCGATAATCACTTCTGCTACCGACCGATAAACCGGTTCCCGCAGGCTCATCAGCTCCTCAATGCGGGCCCGCACATCCCCTTTGGTCCTGAGCAGTGGCCGTTTCCGCAACTGCCGCATTTTTACCCGCTGGAAAATCACCTCCGGGGTGGCTGTTAAGCCAATGATCACCCCGTGGGCCCTCATCAGTTCCACATTTTCCGCCTTCAAAACCATACCGCCCCCGGTGGAAACTATTCCCGGCTGTCCTGCCCAGTCCCGCACAATCCGCTTCAGAGCCAGGGTTTCTTCCGAACGAAAGCGAATTTCCCCGTGTTTGCGGAAAATATCCTCAATAGAGAGGCCTGTTACCTTTTCAATTTCCTGATCAGTATCCACCCAGGGCCATCCCAGTATGGCCGCCAGCCGTCGGGCAACAGCGGTTTTACCGGTACCCATAAAACCTGTTAAAAATACCAGCACTACCCTCACCTACCTAAAGCCACTTTCAGATCCTGCCAGTTATCTCCACCATATCTCTCCAGAATTGCATCAGCCAGCACCAGGGCCACCATCGCTTCTACCACTACCAGGGCTGCCGGTACAGCGCAGATATCACTGCGTTCAATCGAAGCCAGATACGGCTGGTTGGTTTCGATATCCACACTGCGCAAAGGACGATAGAGGGTGGGAATGGGCTTCATTGCTGCCCGCACAATAATGGGCTCACCGTTACTGATACCACCTTCAATCCCTCCGGCCCGGTTAGTCTCCCGGTAATACCCCCGTCCCTCTTCCCAGAAAATTTCATCATGCACTTCCGAACCAGGACGGGCTGCGGCGAGAAACCCCATCCCGATTTCCACCCCTTTGATGGCCTGGATACTCATTACAGCCTGCGCCAGCCGCCCGTCCAGCCGCCGGTCCCAGTGGACATGGCTGCCCAGCCCCACCGGTACTCCCAGGGCAGCTACCTCCACTACCCCGCCCAGGGAATCTCCTGCTGCCCGGGCTTCATCAATAGCGGCCATCATCTTCCGGCTGGCCTTTTCATCGGCACAAAAAACAGGAGACCGGGGTATCCGGCAAGCAATCTCCTCCCAGGTTAGGTCGGAAGTATCTGCGGTTACACCACCTATTGCTGTCACCTGCCCAACTAATTCTATTCCGGCTGCCCTCAACAAGGCCCTGGCCACAGCACCGGCTGCCACCCGGGCAGCTGTTTCCCGGGCCGAAGCCCGTTCCAGTATATTCCGCAGGTCCCCGTGTTTGTATTTTATGCCACCACTCAAATCCGCGTGACCAGGCCGGGCCCGGGTCACTTTTTTTTCTGTCCCCGTCCCTTCCGTTCGGGGATGGGGAGACATTATTTCCTGCCAGTTTTCCCAGTCCCGGTTGCGAATTAACAAACTGATGGGACTGCCCAGAGTCAGACCGTGCCTGATTCCGCTCAAAATTTCCACTTCATCCTTTTCTATGGCCATGCGCCCACCGCGGCCATAACCCTGCTGGCGGCGCCATAGCTGCTCATCAATCTCTGCTTTGGTCAGAGGCACCCCTGCCGGCATTCCTTCAATGATCACTGTTAACGCCGGCCCGTGGGATTCCCCGGCAGTTAAAAAGCGCAATCTCCTCATCCCTGCTCCTCCTCAACTCAAAAAAATAGCAGATAACATCATCCTGGATGTTATCTACTATTATGCCGCCAAAACCAGTATGTTGTCAATTTACACCTCCGAGGGCAAAAAATAAATTACCAGATTCAAGTCCAGTCGCTGCCCCTGTTCACTGGTACTGAGCTCCCCGGCCTGTACCCGGACAGCCCGGGGCAGTTTTTCCAGGTCGGCAAGAAAATCCCGCAAAGCCTGACGGCTGCCGCTTAAAGCCAGCGCCATCTGCACACTCTTGACCTTCACCCCGGCAACAGTTTGTTCCTCCTGCTGGGAATTGAGGCGCACCAGTTCAAGAGTGACCTGATGCTCCTGGGCCAGCTGGCGCAATTGCCCCAGCAGATCAGCCTGAGCCAGGCTGGAAGGCAAGCGCTTTTCCAGTTCCCGGCCCTGTTGTTCTAAGGCCAGGCTTTTCTGGACCACGGCTGCTTGCGCCTGTAGCTGCTGTTTTTGTTGCTGCAGAAGCAGCAGTTCCTGTTCCCGCAGAGCCTTTTTTACCTGCAAGGGCTCAATCCCATAGTAATAGGCCAGGGTAAAAACAAGCAATACTGCTGCCAGTTTAATCAACTTTTTTTCCCGCTCAGTCAGGGTAAAACTCAATCCCGGCAGTTTCATTGTCCTTCCCCTCCCTGACTGATGGTAAAGGCATAGCTACCCTGTTCAGCCTGACGCACCAGTTCCCTGACTACAGCAGCCTGCCAGTATTTATCCTGTTCCAGTTTGGCCTGGAAAGCCTCTATTGCCGCTGTATTCCGGCTCTCCCCCTGAAAAAGCCAGTCTGCCGGTGCCGGTCCAAATTTGATCCGGCTTAGTGTCAGTTCCGTTCCGGCATAGCCCTCCACTTTAGCAATGGCGCCCTGCCAGTTGGTAGGGTTTCCCTCCAGTTCCCGCCAGACCCGCTGCTGCACCTCAATCCTTTTGGCCAGGCGCAGCACCTGGTTCTGCTTCTCTACCTGGCTCTTCAACTGCTGTAATGCCGCTTTTTCCTGTTCCACAGCCTGGCCCAGGCTATATACCTGCCAGCCAACTATCCCCAGCCAGCCCAGCAACAGGATGCCCGCCCCCGTTATTAACCAGCGTTCCTGCAGGGCAGGGCCTTTGCGCTCCGGCTGCTGGGCCAGATGGGTTCGCGGTGCTAAAAGGTTAACCTGCATTTATTCCACCTCACTTAGGGCCAATCCAGCTACAACTGCCAGGGCCGCTCCCGTTGCTTCCATTTCCTTCTGTTTACTGCGGGCCTCCTGACTGATATCCAGCTTCAACAGCGGGTTCAGGGTTTCCACTGGCAGTTCCAGGCCCTCGGCCAGATAGGCAGCCAGGCCTTGCATCTGGGCTGTACCCCCGGAAAGATAGAGTTTGTCCACTTTTAGCTGACGATAACGAGTCTGATAAAACTCCAGAGAGCGTCTCAGTTCCATCACCAGCTGATCGATTACCTGTTGCACCACTTCCGTCTTGCGGTGCAGCAAAACCGTCAACCCGGTAGTCCCCAGGTCACCGGTCAGGTTGAGAATAGTTTTGGTATTTTCCGCTTCCTCCCAGGGCATCTGGAAGAAATCCACCAGGGCCCGGGTCAATCTCTCCCCGCCTATGGGCAGAGTACGGGTAAAGCGCAGTACTCCTCCGGCATGGACGGAAAAGGTGGTAGTGGTAGCCCCGATATCAGCCAGGGCCACTGCCCGTTCCGGCGCCTGCCAGCTGGAATCAAAGAGAGCGGCAGTGCGGGCCAGGGCCAGGGACTCCACATCCATTACTTTTAAGTTCAGGCCTGCTTCCCGGAACAGTTGTTGCAGCTGTTCCACTACTGCAGTCCGGGCAGCCACCACCATGATTTCCTGTTTTTGCACCCCATCTTCCACCACTTTCCCCAGAGGCAGATAGTCCAGCATAACCTCCCGCACCGGAATGGGCAGATGGGCTTCCGCTTCCAGGGGCACCGCCATGGCCAGTTCCCGTTCCTTCATGACCGGCAGGGTAAAATGACGGATAAATACACTCTGACCTGCTACCGCCGTTGCTACCGGTAGCTGGGGCGGTACCCCTTCGGCCAGCTGGCGCAGGGCATCAGCCAGCAGGGGAAAATCCCTTATCCATTCCCCTTCCATGGCCCCCTGAGGAGTGGGTAAGCGCTTAAAGCGGACGATTTCCTTTTTGGTCCCCTGGCGGCGCACCTGCAGCAATTTGAGGGAATGCTCCCCGATATCTATCCCCACTACTTCTGTACTCTGTTTTTTCGCAAACCAATTCATGCCCTATCCTGCCTTTCTCTCACCGATAAGACTCCTGCCAGTCAACGATCTGAAATGAAGACATGTACTGGCCTAATGAACTATTGATTTTGTTTAATATAGACTTGAATCTATCATCATCATCTTCTTCGTTATCATCTTCTTCATCCTTCCACCATTTGTTGTGCCCTTTTTCCCAGAGACGGATTTTGACGTCCCCTTTATTCAAGTTAAAATTACCCCTGGCCATGATTCCGCCATTGATATTGACCTTGCCCCATTTCTTGTCATTATCATGTTTGCCATCATTTTTCACTGCTTCAATATTAATATCCCTGGCTGCATAGATAAAGCCATCAAAGTTCACTGCTTCCTTAATAGTTACCGAACCGGAAAGGGAGATAATCACCACTGGATTGGTATCCTCTTTTTTACGCTTATCATCCCCCTTTTTGGCGGGAGCGTAAATTTCAATATCTTTATCCGCTACAATAATACACGGGGATTTGGGATTACCATTATATATAATTAATGGCTGGGTGTCTGCATTCTTAAAGTAGGCAATCGGGTTACCTGACTCAGGGTTCCAGTTAGTTAACTTGATTTCCCTTATTTCCGGCCTCTGTAAATATTTATCGAGATCCTCAACAATAATTTCCGGCAAGTAAATCGGCGTTCCTTTTTGAGGGCCCCGATTTTTCCAGTGGGACGTGAAGCTTTCTTTTATTTCCCCGGCAACCGCTGGGGACTCTTCAAATCTGCTTTCCCCGGCAAAATTCCAGTCACCATTCACCTGTACCTTGCCTTTGTGTACCTTGCCTTTGTGTACCTTGATCTTAGCCGGTTCAGTGCCAGTACCTCCAGTAAAATCACCGCCTACCACCAGAGCATAGGGCCAGTTGCTCCAGTCAAATCCCAGTTTCACCCTGGCCGTTGCAGTAGCCTGAAACTCCCGGCTCCCTTCCCGACCGGTAGCGGTACTGCTGATTTCATAGGCAACATCATTTGAGCCGGGTTTAATAATATTAGCAACAATCGTTTCATTGCCAAGGGTAACCTGTACCTGACTTTGCACTTTATCTTTATCCTTTTTCAAGGCCGCCAGCCCGGCCGCTACCCCGGACTGGGCCGCATAGCGGGCTTTGGTTTGAGCGATATTTCCGGTCAGGGTGTATGTGCGACCATAAGTAAGATAGAGGATGGTTGAGGCCAGAACCATGAACACCATGAAAACCACCAGGGCCGTTACCAGTGTAGAACCTTTTTGCCCATCCTTGTTCTTGAGCATAATCCATCCCCCCTAAATCTTGACCCGCCGGGGACTTTCTGCCATCGTTACTGTCATAACGCTGTTTTTAAGCCTTGCCGTAATCCGCCAGGAGATTACATACCCCTGGCCTCCCCCTTGACTTAGCCAGTCTAAATTTTCGATTTTTATTTCATCCCCGGAAATTTTTTTATTTATACCACCGGCTTCCCGGAAAAGAGCCTGACCGCTGCTATCAAACACATAACGGACCACTTCGTTGGCGGAAAGGATCACCCGCATTTCCTGTCCGTTGATTTCTACCAGTTCAGCTCTACGAATATCTGCGGCAATCTGTTCATTGAGCACAGCCAGTGCGTCCTGAAGCTGTAACTCACTGCTTGTTTCCGTATAGCTCCTGTAAGTTGTTAAAAGGAAACTGTTTATAGCCATCAGGACTATACCCATAAGCACCAGCACCACCAGCAATTCTACCAGAGTATAGCCTGCTTGTCGCCTTCCGTTCATAAGCACCGCCCCATTCATTCGGTTTTGAGCACGGACAGGCTTAAATCCCTGCTGGCATTAGACCCGCGTTCCAGATAAGTGACTGTAACGGTCAGGTTCAAGAGCTTAAGGTTTGCAGGGGAGCTGCTCGCCGGTCTCTTAACCTGCAGACTCCAGTTAAAATCAGTACCATCTATAGTTATTCGCCCCGATTGCTGCTCATTTTCTCTGACATCCTGATGAATATAATACTCCAACCGCTCCTGGGCCAGCCTTAGTGCCTGTTCCCGCTGTTTATCCTGCACAGTCTGGCGCAAATTGGAGGTAAAGAGCGGCAAAGCAGCCACCAGCAAAATAGCTATTATGGCCAGCCCGGCCAGCACTTCCACCAGGGTAAATCCTTCCTGCGCCTGCTTTTTAATCATAACATCACCTGCCAGTACCAGTTCAGGAGCCGATCACTCCAGTACCAGACTACATAAGTCCCCATAGCCAGAAAAGGCCCAAAGGGCAGGGACATCCCCCGGATCTGGTCTTTTTTCAGCCCCAGGAGAATGCCAGCTGTGGCTCCCAGCAGGGACGCCAGGAAAAGGGCCAGGAAAACCTGGGGCCAGCCCAGCCACAGCCCCATGACCAGGGCCATTTTCCCATCCCCCAGACCCATCCCTGCCGGGTAGAGGAAAGCAATAAGGAAGAGGACTCCTCCTCCCAGGAATGCTCCAATTAATGCCGATGTCCAGGACGGTTCTCCATTCAGGAAAATATGGGCTACTGCCAGAACCGCACCGGCCAGATTGACTTTATTCAACAGTAAGCGCTGCTGCCAGTCAATAACGGTATGCACCAGCAGCCAGCTGCCCAGTAGAGCCGAAAACAGAGCCTGACTGCTAAGCCCGTAAAAGCTGTACGCCTGCCACCAGAGTAGGGCATTGGTCATTTCCACCAGGGGATATTGCCAGCTGATGGGTTGACCGCAATAGGCACATTTACCCCGCTGCCAGAAAAAACTGAAGACGGGCACCAGGTGCCACCATTTGAGAGGTTGTTCACAATGGGGGCAGCTCGAACCCGGCCAGAGCAGGGATTGGTCCCGGGGGAGACGGTAGATGACGACATTGAGAAAACTGCCGATAATGAGGCCGAGAAGCAAGCTTAGTACGGACATGGAGTCAACTCCTTTGTAAAGGTAGGCCCGCCCCGGCTGGGGCGGGAAGACTATTGAGTTACAGTTACTACACCATCGGTTTTATTATAAGTAAAATCTTTGCCATTCGATTGTTGTTTAGGAACTCCATCGATATACTTAGGAACTAAATCCGATAATGAATTTGGATAATTGCCATTAACTGCTTTGTATTGGTTAACAGCATTTGTTAGTTGTTTGGCTGTTAATTCATCAGCCTTCATCTTTGCATCATCAACATTACCTACTACTTTCGGAACCACCAGAGCAGCAATTACCCCCAGAATAACGATAACCACCAGCAGCTCTATCAGAGTAAAGCCCTGTTCTCTCTCACGGATGCGCTTCATGCGCTCCCCGATTTTGATCAACATTCCTTTCACCCCCTTTCAAAGCTTTCTCTCTATCCCTACTGCCCCCCGATATGTCCATATAAATCAAAGATGGGCAGTATGGTGCTAACGATAATGGCCCCCACCACAATGGCCAGAAAGCCGATCAGGAAAGGCTCCAGCAGGGAGGCCAGGCTCTCGGTGG
The DNA here is from genome assembly GCF_900167165.1 of Carboxydocella sporoproducens DSM 16521. Lineage (NCBI taxonomy): Bacteria > Bacillati > Bacillota > Clostridia > Eubacteriales > Clostridiales Family XVI. Incertae Sedis > Carboxydocella > Carboxydocella thermautotrophica. The sequence continues at coordinate 12,429 of NZ_FUXM01000027.1, forward strand.
TGTTCTTTACCTCCCGGTCATAGAAATCCGCCACTTTACTCAGCATGCCATCCAGGTTCCCCGTTTCCTCGCCCACTGCCACCATCTGGGTCACCAGGGGCGGGAACACCCCGGTTTGCTCCAGGGGAGCGGCAATTCCTTCCCCTTCCCGGATATTGTCCCTGGTGCTGAGCAGGGCCCGGCCAATTACCCGGTTACCGGCTACTTCAGCCACCACCTCCACCGCCTGCAGGATGGGCACCCCGGTAGCCAGCAGCGTCCCCAGAGTACGGCAAACCCGGGCCAAAGCCACCTTTTTGCTCAGTTCCCCGAATACGGGCAAGCGGAGAACAAGGGCATCCCGCCAGTTTTTACCCTCTTCCGTAGCCAGAAAACGGCTGAGGAGAAGACCTCCCCCGGCCAGTAATAACAGCCAGAGATACCAGTAACCGGTCAGGGCTGAACTTATGCCCAGCAAAATCCGGGTAGCCAGAGGCAGTTCTGCCTTGAAGCTGTTGAACATGGCCACAAAAGTGGGTACCACGGTAGTGAGCAAGAGGATGACTACTCCAATGGCAAAGAGCATGATCACCAGGGGATAGCGGGTAGCGGTCTTGATTTTTTCCCGCAGTTCATATTCCTTTTCATAATGATCAGCCAGGCGCTCCAGCACCTTGTCCAGCACCCCGCCGATCTCCCCGGCCCGCAGCATGGTGACATAAAGCTCGGGAAAAACCCGGGGATGGCGCTGCATGGCCCCATAGAGGGTGGAACCTCCCTCCACATCCCGCCGAATTTCGGCCACCGCTTCCGCCAGCCGTTTATTGCTGGTTTGCTGCTGCAGGATGCTGAGGCACTTGAGCAAACTCAAACCGGCAGCCATCATGGTGGCAAACTGGCGGCTAAACAGGGCCAGCTCTTTAATGGGCAACGGGCGCAAACTGGCCAGCAGTTCCCCCACCGAAGGAGCAACCTCTTTTTGTTTCACAGAGGTAACGATATATCCTTCCCGACGCAGGCGCTGAATCACCGTCTCCCGGCTATCGGCTTCTACCACTCCTGTTAATACCCGGCCCTGCCGGTCCCGTACCTGGTATTCAAACTGCAAATTCATCTAGCCTCACATCCCGTTCACCAGCCGAAGGAAGTTATCGGGATCCAGGGCCCGTTTTATGGCTTCCTCCAGAGTGATCTTACCCTGATAATACAACTCCCGCAGGGAAAAGTCCATGGTTTGCATTCCCAAACGGGCATTAGTCTGCATAATGGAATAAATTTGATGGGTTTTCTGTTCCCGGATTAGGTTGCGCACGGCGCTGTTTACAATCAGCACTTCCACTGCCGCCACCCGGCCCCGGCCATCAGCGGTAGGTACCAGTTGCTGGGCAATTACTCCCTGCAGGGTGGCTGCCAGCTGAATGCGAATCTGCTGTTGCTGGTAAGGCGGAAAGACATCGATGATCCGGTCAATGGTGCCAGGAGCATCAGAGGTATGCAGGGTAGCCAGCACCAGATGCCCGGTTTCAGCCGCTGTAACCGCCGTGGATATGGTCTCCAGATCCCGCATCTCCCCTACCAGGATCACATCCGGGTCCTGGCGCAGGGCTGCCCGCAGGCCATTGGCAAAGGATTTGGTATCAAAACCAACTTCCCGCTGGTTAACAATACTCTTTTTATGGCGATGCAGATATTCAATGGGGTCTTCCAGTGTCATGATATGGCAGTCCCGGGTATTATTGATTAAATCAATCATGGAAGCCAGGGTAGTGGATTTGCCGCTGCCCGTAGGACCAGTTACAATCACCAGTCCCCGTTCCCGCATGGCCAGTTCCTTTACCACTGAGGGTAGGCCCAGTTGTTCCAGGCTGGGGATCTGAAAGGGAATAGCGCGCACCGCCATCCCGGCCGAACCCCGCTGGAAATAGGTATTGACCCGAAAGCGGCCAAAGCCGGGAACACTATAGGAAAAGTCCAGTTCACCGCTCTCCTTGAAGCGGGTAAACTGTTCTTCGGTCATCACTTCCTTGACCAGGCGCAGGGTATCCTCCCTGCTCAGGCGTCTTTCCCCTATAGCGGCCAGTTTGCCATTGATGCGGAAAACCGGCGGGACATCAACGGAGATATGGACATCCGATGCTCCCAGCTCCACCGCCAATTGCAAAAGTTCGCTGGCTGTCTGCCAGTCTCTGCCTTCGATTCGCTCCATCTTCTGCCCCCCTGACTAGTCCACAAATACTGTCCGCATCACTTCTTCCAGACTGGTAAGGCCACTTAAGACCTTTCTTACCCCATCATGGCGCAGGGTGATCATTCCTTCCGCTACAGCCTGCTGCTCAATCTTGCTGGCGGCCGCTTTCTGCACCACCAGTTCCCGCAGTTTATCAGACATAATTAGCACCTCATGGATACCGATCCGGCCAATGTAACCGGTATTGTTGCATAGGGTACAGCGTCCCGGTTTATAGACCAGTACCCGATCTCCTTCCCGCCGGGCATATTGCCAGACATCCTCCGACAGGCCCAGATTTTCCAGCCATTTCACCGGCAACCAGTGTTCCTGGCGGCATTCCGGGCAAAGGGAACGCACCAAGCGCTGGGCCGCCACTCCTGTTAAGGCAGTGGCTACCAGAAAGGGCTCGATTCCCATATCCAGCAAGCGGCTGATGGTGGCCGCCGCACTGTTGGTGTGCAAGGTAGAGAAAACCAGATGCCCGGTCATGGCTGCCTGTATGGCGATCTGGGCGGTTTCCGTATCCCGAATCTCCCCCACCAGCACCACGTCCGGGTCCTGGCGCAAAATAGAACGCAACCCACCGGCAAAAGTTAAGCCAGTTTTAGGATTGACCTGGACCTGGTTTATCCCTTCCAGGGTGTATTCCACCGGGTCCTCCAGGGTCACGATATTGCGCTCCGGACTGTTGATTTGTTTTAACAGAGAATAAAGGGTCGTAGTCTTGCCGCTGCCCGTAGGCCCTGTAACCAGAAAAATGCCATTGGGATGTTTGAGGATTTGTTCGAATCGCTGCAGGTTTTCCGGGGCCAAACCCAGATCGGACAGGCCAAGCAGTCCCCGGGATTTGTCCAGAATCCGCAGCACCACTTTTTCCCCGTAAATTGTGGGCAAAGTGGAAACGCGAAGGTCAATCTCTTTATGTTCTACCGTCAGCTGAATCCGACCATCCTGGGGTATGCGCCGTTCGGCAATATCCAGGTTGGCCATGATCTTGACCCGGGAGATGACAGGAGCCTGCATTTTTCTGGGTAAGGTCATCATTTCCTGCAAAACTCCATCCACCCGCTGGCGGATGCGCAGCTGTTTCTCCTGGGGCTCTATGTGAATATCACTGGCCCGGTTGCGCACTGCCTGCTGGATGACGGTATTGACCAGCCTGACTACCGGCGCATCCTCCACCAGTTCCTTGAGCTGGTCCAGCCCCAGTTCCTCTTCGGTAAATTCCTCTTCATCCAGGTTTTCAATAATTTTTTCCAGGGAATCTGTCAAACCATAATACTGGTTAATCGCCGCATTGATCTCACTTTCCCGGGCGATCACCGGTTCTACTTCCAGACCGGTGGAAAGCCGAATATCATCAATAGCAAAGACATTCAAGGGATCAGCCATGGCAACGGTCAGCCGGTTGTTTTGCTTGCGGATAGGAATGGCTTTGTAGCGCTGGGCCAGGGCTTCCGGAATCAGTCTTACCACTTCTGCTTCCAGTGGCATGCGGCTGAGCCGGATGGCCGGAATTCCCAGTTGCTGCTCCAGGGCCTGAATCAATTCCTCCTCCTTGACCATCCCCATCTTGACCAGCAAGGTCCCCAGCCTTTCTCCGCTTTCCTTTTGTTTCTGCAAAGCCAGCTGCAATTGTTGTTCATTTATAAGATGGGCATCTTTTAAAATATCGCCCAGACGTTTGCGGGTAGGAAAATACATTTTTCACCCCTACTTCCCTGAACTGCACAATTTGTCACAATTAAATGCTATATTAGACATACCTTCGGCAAAATCCTGCTTTATTTCAGATTATTTTCTGGAAATAGCGTAAAAAAATAGGGCATTATGCCCGTCCCTGTTCTTCCGCTGTCCTTGCCTTTGGCCAGCGTCGCCAGAGATAATCCAGGAGACCGCGATTTTCCGCTGCGGCCAGCTGTTCTTCTACCCTGTTCTTTTCCTCCCGCAAGCGGGCCACCTCCCGGGCCAGTTCCCGGCTCTCCTGGCGGGCAGCCTGCAATTCCTGCATGATGGCACTGAACATAATAAATACCGTTGTCTTAAAATTATGCTCCACCCCCAGAGAAGCTGCCAGTACATTATCCAGTTCCAGTCGGCGTTTAGCTCCCTTGATGGTATACTGTTCTGTTTGCAACAACTCCTTGATTTTGGTCAGAACCTCCAGCTGTCTGGTAGTATAATGCTTTTTCTGGTTAATCAGCACCGCCTTCCCCATATACTCGGCAAATTCCTTTTCCCAGTGCCTGACCGTACTGCACTCCACTTGCAAAATGGTGGCTACCTGCTTTAAAGTCAATAGCTGTTCTCCTTCAGCTTCCAGGGCCTGTCCCTCTCCCGCTAATAATTCCGCATCATCCCATTCTTTCTCCAGTTCTGCCTCCACCGATTTTCACCTCCGACCCTTTATTTACTGCAATATTTTAACAGATTAAGCCCAGTAAAATTTGCCATTTCTTGCGCCTGTGCCAGAAAACTTTCCGTCTCGATTCAGCATTTTTCGCCATAAACAAAAAAGAGAGCTCCCGCCCTCTTAAATCTCACCAATGGCCTGCACCGAACCATCTTCCAGTATTTCCAGCAGGGTCAGCCGTTCTGACAACTGGCCCTGTTTCTTTTCCACGATTTCCGTAAAACAATCCCGGCAAAAATAGGTTTGTTTGGCAATGCGGCCAATGTTTTTACTGCCGCACTGGGGACAAAGCTGAAAGGCAAAACGGGATTGGCCGTTTCTTTTCGCCACCGGAACACCCCTCCCATTCCAGGTAAACCGATACAAATAGATTATATCACATAATTGTAATGGCAAATGTGACAAATTTGTTAATTTTGTTCACTGATACCCAGAGCTGTCAACATCACCTCCAGCGGAGGCTCCATTCCCGTCCAGAGCCGGAAAGCCTCCCGTCCCTGTTCCACCAGCATCAAGATACCATTTACTGTAGTAGCCCCCCGACTCCTGGCCCTGGCCAGTAAGCGGGTCTCCTGCGGATTATAAATCAGGTCGAAAACCTTGTGCTGTCTGCCAAAAACCTCTGGCGGCAAAGGTGGGCATAAATGGGGTTCCGGACTCATACCTAAAGGCGTGGTGTTAATAATAATCTCCACCTCTGCCGCAACCCGGGCTAAAGCCAGTTCCTGCCACGGTATGTAAGTTACTGCCGCGATGGTCTGTAAACTCCCTACTGCCTCCGGCCGTCGGGCTGCCACCAGGATTTCCCCGGCCCCCTCCTGTGCAAGGGCATAAACCACCGCCCGGGCCGAGCCCCCTGCTCCTAAAACCAGCACCCGCCTACCAGCGGGTATAGCCTTGATATGGTCCAGAGTGGCCTTTACCCCCAGCCAGTCGGTGTTATAACCCCAAATTCGTCCTTCTTTGATCACCAGTGTATTCACTGCTCCAATTGTAGCCGCCGCCTGGTCCAGCTCGTCCACCAGAGTCAGAACTGCTTCCTTGTGGGGAATAGTGACATTGGCTCCGGCAAAGCCCAGGGCCACTAATCCCCTTACCGCCGCTGCCACCTGGTCCGAAGCCACTGGTAGTGGAACATAACACCAGTTCAGGCCCAAAGCTTGAAAAGCAGTATTATGCATCAAGGGCGATCTGGAGTGTTCCACCGGTTGTCCAATTATACCTACCAGACGGGTCTTGCCATCAATCCACATAATCTTCTCCCCTTTGGCCAGAAAAGAAAAAAGGAAGGTACTCCTTCCTTTTTTCGCTCTTTAGATAAAAAATTCCTGCTTTTCCGGAGAAAAATATAATTTTACTTCAATTCCCGTATTCCTGTCAACAATGCCCATGTCCACCAGCTGGTAAGCTTCCAGTTCCGGGTGTTGCTGACGTATTTCCGCCACCTCAGCGCGGATGCGGGCCAGCAGGGCCCAGCCATTATCAATTTCCTGGTAAGGGACATAACAGCTAAAGGTCTCCATTGCCATAACCTCCCTTTTGCCATTATGCCCGCTTCAATTCAGGTTTAAACCCGCCGGCCAGTCAAAACCCTTTCCAGCCAGCGCAAAAAGTAGGTCCCCTTATGTTCTACAGGGCTGAGGGGATTGACCAGCACCGTAAAGAGACCGGCCCGATTCCCCCCCAGCACATCAGTCATGATCTGGTCCCCCACCACAGCCGTCTCCTCTGGCTTCACTGCCAGCAGCCGCAGGGCCTGCCGGAACCCTTTACGCCGCGGTTTAACCGCCTGAGAAATCCCCGGGATCCCCAGCTCCCCGGCCAGCTGAGCTACCCGTTCCGGTTTGTTATTGGAAACCAGGCAGAGCAAAAGCCCCGCCGCCTTCATTTCCTCAATCCAGCGCAAGCTCTCCTCCGGAAAAATCCCCTCTGCCCAGGGCAGCAGGGTATTATCCAAATCCAGCAAAACTGCTTTAATCCCTTTTTCGTAAAAAAATTCCGGACTGATCTCCGTCAACTTGCCAAAAACCGCATCCGGAACTAACCAGTGTCCCATACTCCGCCTCCGTTGTTTTTTCTTTTTTTCTTTTTATGATAACAAAAAAATAACGGAGGCACAAATTCCAGAGTCAATGTTTCAACTTGCGCTCCTGCTGATATTCCTTTAGCAGCTTGTTGATGGCTCTCTTTTCTATTCGGGAGACATAGGAGCGGCTGATTCCCAGCAAACGGGCAATATATTTCTGGGTCCGTTCCTCCCCGCCGAAGAGGCCAAAACGCATATCCAGCACCGCCAGTTCCCGCTTGGACAGGCCTTTCACCTTCTGAAGCAGCTGTTTATTATCAAACTCCCTTTCCACCATCAGGCTGATTTCATCCGGATCGGTACCCAGGATATCATTGAGGGTAATTTCATTGCCTTCTTTATCCTGGCCAATGGGGTCATCCAGAAAAACTTCCTGGCGCCGGTTTTTGGTGGCCCGCAAATGCATTAAAATTTCATTTTCTATGCAGCGGGCAGCGTAAGTAGCCAGTTTGGTCCCCTTATCCCGGCTGTAGGTATTGATCGCCTTGATCAGACCAATGGTGCCAATGGAAATCAGGTCATCATTATCTTCTCCAGTACCCTCAAACTTTTTCACAATATGGGCTACCAGCCGCAAGTTCCTCTCCGCTAAAATATTCCGGGCTTCCCGGTCCCCTTTTTCCAGCCGCTCCAGATAATAAGCCTCTTCTTCCGGAGTTAAAGGCTGAGGAAAAGTGTTACTGGTAATATAGGATACCAGCAGGAGAATACCATTAATCAGGGATAAGACCGAAAGCACCAGCCAGCCAGACATAGAAAAGCACCTCCTATCCCGCTTACCACAACAAGGGTAATACTAGGATATGGAGGTGATTTTTGTCCGGTGCCTGTCTAAAAAGATTAATTTACCCGGCGTTCCCGGCCAGCCCACTCTTTTTCCCGCAGGATGTATTTCAGGATCTTGCCGGTACCGGTTTTGGGCAATTCGCCAAACTCCACCTTTTTCGGACACTTGAAGCGGGCCATCCGTTCCCGGCAGAACTCGATAATCTCTTCCTCTGTTGCTGTCATCCCGGGCTTCAGGGTGACAAAGGCCTTGGGGACTTCACCCCATTTCTCATCCGGAATGGCCACTACTGCCACTTCCATCACCGCCGGATGCTGGTAGATGACATTTTCTACTTCCACTGTAGAAATGTTTTCCCCACCGGAAATGATAATATCCTTGCCCCGGTCCTTGATCTCGATATAACCATCGGGATGGACCACAGCCAGGTCGCCGCTGTGGAACCAGCCGCCCAGGGAAGACAGAGCGGTGGCTTGCGGGTCTTTAAAATAGCCACAGTTGACATTATTGCCCCGGAAGACGATTTCCCCCATGGTCTGGCCATCTCTGGGCACAGGCTGCATATCCTTGTTGACTACCATCATTTCCACAGAGGTGATATAAGGCACTCCCTGCCGTGCTTTCAATCTGGCCCTTTCCTCTGCCGGCAGTTCATCCCATTCCGCTTTCCATTCACACAGGGTATGAGGACCATAAGTCTCGGTCATGCCATAAACATGGATGACTTCCGCTCCCATAGCCTCAGCATTCTTGATCACCGTAGGAGAAGGTGGTGCTCCCGCAGTCAGGATGCGCAGATGTTGCTCAAGCTTCAGCTCCTGTGCTTTGGGATGGTTGGTCATCATCACCAGCACGGTAGGTGCAGCACAGAGATGGGTTACCCTTTCCTGAACCAGCAATTCGAAAATGCGCTCCGGTTCCACCTTGCGCAAGCAGACATGGGTACCACCTACCGCTGTTACCGCCCAGGTAAAGCACCAGCCATTGCAGTGGAACATGGGCAGGGTCCAGAGATAGACGGAACGGGAATTCATCCCGGCCTCCAGCGCTTCTCCCAGGGCATTCAAGTAAGCGCCCCGATGGGAATACATTACCCCTTTAGGCAAACCGGTAGTACCGCTGGTGTAATTAAGAGCGATCATTTCCAATTCATCTTCGACGGGAATGGGGATTTCTTCCTCACTGCCCCGGGCCAGGAATTCCTCGTATTCTATGACATCAATCTGTGCAGTTTCTTCGCCATCATAGATTTTGATAAAATGCTGTACTGCTGGCAGTTCCTTCATAATCGGCTCAACCACATGGGCCAAACCGGCATCAAAGAACAGCACTTTCGCTTCCGAGTGATTGAGGATATATTTAATTTCATGGGCAACCAGACGGATATTGAGGCTGAGCAACGCCCCTCCCGCCAGCGGTACACCATAATGGGCTTCCAGCATGGGCGGAATATTAGGGCAAAGAAAGGCCACCCGGTCCCCTTTCTCAATTCCCAGGCCTTTCAAGGCACTGGCCAGGCGATTGACCCTGGCGGCAAATTCCCGGTAAGTATAGCGCCGGTCATTGTATACTACCGCCGTTTTTTCCGGAAATACATAGAGACTGCGTTTTAAAAAACTAAGTGGAGTTAGTGGAGCATAATAGACTTTTTTCTCTCCCATTTTGAAACCTCCCCCTATCTTTGTCTTCCTGTCAATAAATCTAAACAATTCCACCATTTTTCTCACCAACTTTTGCCTAAAGGCCGGATTTTCCCCCTGAACGGTCTATATTAATTATTGAATGGATATTCATTTTGTGCCTATTCTTTACATGTCTTCTGTTCACGGACAAAAAATAAGCCAGGCAGTTATTCCTGCCTGGTTTCCACTTTGAGGAAAAACTCCTCATCCTCCAGATCCATGACTTGCTGGGCCAGTTCCACCATTTCAGCAATAATTTCTGACTTTCTTCCATTTTTTACTGGGCTCAGTTTTTCCTGAAACAATTGTTGCCATTGTTCCTCATAAACAGCTAACCGGGGGGTTAGCTCCAGCTCAATCCTTAAACTCTGTCCTGGCAATGATAGTTCAAAATGGTATCTGTCCTCAGCCTCAACCTGCAAATTTCCTTTGCCATAGGTTGCCCCCAGCAACAGCTGCAGAGCATCCAAACCGCAAAAACGTTTACCCGCCCTGATAATGCACTCATCCCCCGGTGGATATTGTCGTCCTAATTCCTGCAGCATACGCATGGCCACCCGATAACCAGCCGCAATGCCCGGACAGACATGACCATGAAATTGTACCACTCGTTCCCAGGGGGTCAGTTCTGTACACATCGCCATCGCTCCTCATATTTTTGCTATGGCGATTATAACATATTTTAAAAGCAGGCGCAAAGGCGAGCGAAACCTTTGCGCCCATAAAGGAAGGTTTGGAAGGAGGAATATATATGAAAAAGGCCATGGAAACCCCTCTCTTATCAGAGGACCAGGTCTCCATGACCTTTTCATTCTCATCGTTATTTTGTCTGTAAAAGCTTCCTGATAATGGCCGCCCCTTCAGCTATAGTTTTCGGCATTTGTTCCAGCTGCAATTCCGGCAGCTGCTGAAAGAGCCTGGTGATGATGGGAAAACACAGGGCAGCAGCCTCTACTAACTGTTTATCAGTTAACAGTTCCGGCCCTCCCTGGGCCAGACAGGTTCCATCCTTAATCACAATTAACTGATCTGCCCATTCTGCCGCCAGGTCCACATCATGGGTAGCAATCACGATGGTAGTGCCTCTGGCATTTAATTCATCCAGAATGTGAAACAGAGTATCTTTTCCCTGAGGATCCAGAAAGGCTACGGGTTCATCCAGGATAATCACTTCCGGATCCATGGCCAGAATGCCGGCAATGGCCACCCGTTTTTTCTGCCCGTAGCTCAAATGGTAGGGAGCTTTATCCTGATAGGCCGTCATCCCCACAGCCGCCAGGGCAGCCGCTACCCGCCGGCTGATTTCATCCGGTTCTAGTCCCATGTTCAGCGGCCCAAAGGCTACATCTTCCCAGACTGTGGCGGAAAAAACCTGATCATCCGGATCCTGAAAGACCAGTCCTACCTTGCTGCGCAAAAGCCGCGCATTCCGGGCGGTAACCGGTTCGCCATCAAACAATACCTGCCCGCGTTGAGGCAGATGGATCCCGTTCAAATGCAGGATCAAAGTGGATTTCCCGGCTCCATTCGGGCCTAAAATGGCTACCTTTTTGCCCCGGGGAATGGTCAGGGAAAGACCGCGCAGGGCCACTGTCCCATCCTTGTAACGGTAAAATAGGTCCTGAACTTCAATTAGAGCCACTTCTCCACCCCGCTTATTTCAGCGATTTTAAGCAAAATCCCCATCGACACGATGGCAGCGCCGGTCACCCAGTCCTGCCAGCGCGGTGCCATCTGGGTACTGCAGGCTACTTCTCCCTGGTAACCCCGGGCCAGCATAGCAATATAAATCCGGTCTCCCCGTTCAGTTGCCCGCAAAAACAGCATCCCCACCATCTGCCCCAGGGTTTTCATGGTGCGCCAGTGATAAAGCCCTTTGCCTCTTTGAAAACCCCGGGCCTGGCGGGCAGTTTGCATTCTCTCCAGTTCACTGCCCAGCAGACTGAAATAGCGGAGGGTAAAGGCGATCAAACTGACCAGCAAATCAGGCAATCCCAGCTGACGTAAGCCCTGTAATAACTGAGATTGGGTAGTAGTTTCCGTCAATATGGTCAAAGCCAAGACAGCATTCAAGACACGCAAAGCCAGAAACAGGGCTTTTTGCCCGCCTTCCACAGTTGCGGTCAATTTAAAGGCCAGTATATTTCCCGTCCAGAGCGGCTGCCCTGGAGTGATAAAGGGAACCAGCAAAACCATCACTCCGGCAAAAGGCAAGAACCAGATTAGTCTTTTCAGCAAGGCAACAGGGCTAATTCGCGCCAGCAGCGCTATTCCCAGTAAGACCAGAGCAGCAACTGCCAGCAGTAAAATATTTTTAATGGTGGAGAAAATGATAATCATCGAAATGAGGGAGAGAATTTTCAAGCGAGTTTCCAGCTGCAGCAGAGGGGAACGCCCTGCGGCAACAGTTGGGAAGTCCCCGTGATAACCTGCCTGGCACATAGCTATTCATTCCTTTCCAGAACGATCTTATGATCCACCAGGGCCATTTCCACAATCCGGCCTTTTATGGTTTTGCGCTGACCGAAAATATTCTCCAGATATAACTCATTACCCTGGGGGATGATTTTGTCTACCCGTTCCAGCAGCAATTCCTCTTTTTCCCCCTGGCGTAGATAGGCATTGGCCTCACACATAGCCTAGCTCCTCCTTTCCTTGCCACCGATTAAGAGTTTGCCCACTGCGTACATAAATATAAATACCAGACAAGTCCCCACAATTCCTGCCACAGCCGTAGCTATTTTTTCATTTTGAATACCGGGAAAAAGATAGTCAGGGATAGGAGAAGAGAACAATGAGGTTCCCTTTTCCAGAAAGCCATGATCTTCGGCTACCCGTTCCAGGCCATCCGGGCTGGAGGAGGCGAAAGGCGAAAGAAAAGCCGCAATCGCCAGGGCCAGGCCCAGTCCGCTCAGAATTTTGCCTTTCATGCTTCCCACCCCGCTTTCTCCTGTTCAACCTCATAGACCAGACGATTTTTAAAGACGAAGTTTACAGCCACAGCCGTGAGCATTCCTTCACCGATACCGATCAAGGCATGCCAGAAGGCCATCGCCGGTAAAACCTTGGCCAGAGGAATGGTGCCAGAGATAGCCAGCTCCAGAGAAGCCGCCACCGCTGCTGCCATAACCGAAACCCAGCCGGCCAGGAAATTGCTTACCCCGGCAGGCAAGCGCAATTTTTTCAAGCTGTTTTCCATCAACCAGGCAGTTCCGACGCCAATCACCGCCATGTTAAGGATATTAGCCCCCAGAGCTGTGATGCCACCATCCTGGAAAAACAGACTCTGGATGATTAAGACTGTTGCCAGAATTAAGCTGGCACTCCAGGGCCCCAGCAAGGAGGTAGCCAGAGCCGCCCCCAGCAAGTGTCCCGAAGTTCCGCCGGCCACCGGGAAATTGACCATCTGACCGGCAAAAATAAAGGCTGACATGATGCCCAGCACCGGGATTTGCCGCTCCTTGAGACTAGCCTGAGCCTGCTTGATGCTATACCCTAAAGCTCCGGTACTAATGGCCGCCGCCGGCACCCAAACGCCAGGGCTTAAAAAACCATCTGGAATATGCATTTCCCTCACCCTTTCTTTTAAAATAAAAACCACGGCAAAGCCCCTCTCCTTGCTGGAGAGACAGACCTCCGTGGTCATCGTTCCGTCAATATTATGCTTGTTGAAAATAACTCTGTCCAGTGATACCTCCATGGTATCTTGCAAAATTATTATACAACAACCCGGGCAAAATGACAAGAGGTTAGTTCGAAATTTTCTGCCAGAACTCTTCCTCTGATAAAACCGGTATACCCAGTGCCCGGGCCTTTTCCAGCTTGCTGCCCGGGTTTTCCCCTGCTACCACAAAAGAGGTTTTTTTGCTGACACTGCTGCTGGCCTTGCCGCCCAGCTGTTCTACCAGGGCTTCCGCTTCCTTTCTCCCCATCCGGCTTAAGGTACCGGTAATGACCACCGTCTGGCCGGCCAGAGGCAAATTGTCCACAGTAACCGGATCCGCATCTTCTTCCATCTTCACCCCGGCTGCTTTTAACTTATTCAGCAAATTGCGGTTATGTTCATCGGCAAAAAACTGGACAATGGCTTCCGCCATTTTCGGCCCAACTTCCGGGATCTGCTGCAATTCCTCCTGTGTAGCCGCTGCCAGCTTCTCCATGGAGCCAAAATGGCGGGCCAGGGTTTTAGCCGCTTTGGCCCCCACATGGCGAATGCCCAGGGCAAAGAGCAATGGCCCCAGGCCCCGTTCCTTGCTGGCTGCAATAGCTTGCAGCAGGTTTTGGGCGGATTTTTTGCCCATGCGCTCCAGTGGCAATAAATCCTCTTCTCGCAAATTATAGAGGTCGGCAGCATCCCGGATCAGGCCCGCTTCCAGCAACTGGTTGACCACCGCCGGACCTAAGCCCTCGATATTCATGGCCTCCCGGGAGACGAAGTGATTGATGGCCTCCCGGTTCTGGGCCGGGCAGAAACGATTGGGACAGCGCACAGCCACTTCCCCTTCCGGCCTTACTACTTTGCTACCACAGGCCGGACAGTGTTCGGGCATGACAAATTCCCGTTCCAGACCGCTGCGCTTTTCCTTCAACACTCTGACTACTTCAGGAATGATATCCCCGGCTTTATGAATCAGCACATGGTCCCCGATGCGTACATCCTTTTCCCGGATGATGTCCTGATTATGCAAACTGGCCCGGCTGACAGTACTGCCAGCCACAAACACCGGCCGCAAAACCGCCGTCGGTGTCAGCACCCCGGTACGCCCCACTGTGATTTCAATATCTTCTACCACTGTTTCCGCCTGCTCGGCCGGGAACTTGTAGGCAATAGCCCAGCGGGGACTTTTGGCGGTAAAGCCCAGGCGCTGCTGCTGGCTCAGCTTATTGACCTTGATCACCAGGCCATCAATATCATAGGGCAGCTGGTGGCGTAATACCGCCCATTCCTCTGCCAGAGCGATTACCTCTTCTATATCGCGGCAAAGGCGGCGCTGGGGATTGACCGGTAGGCCCAGCTGTTCCAGCCAGTCCAGGGCAGCGGCATGGGTGGAAATTTCCAGCCCTTCCGTCTGGGCCAGAGCATAAATGAAAACCGCCAGAGAGCGTTTGGCTGTCACTTTGGGATCCAGCTGGCGCAGAGAACCGGCCGCAGCATTGCGGGGATTGGCAAAAACCGGTTCACCATTGGCTTCCCGCTCAGCATTTAACCGGACAAACGCTTTTTTCGGCATGAAAGCCTCTCCCCGCACCTCCAGCAAGGGGGGAGCCTTGGGTAGTTCCAGGGGCAGAGTTTGAATGGTTTTGAGGTTTTCGGTAATATCCTCCCCTACTTCCCCATCCCCCCGGGTTGCTCCCTGCACAAACCGGCCCTGCTCATAGGTCAGAGCCACCGCCAGGCCGTCGATTTTGGCTTCCACCATGTATTCCGGGTCCTCTCCGCCCAGATTTTGTTTAACCCGGCGGTCAAAAGCCCGCAGCTCCTCGGCATTAAAGGCATTATCCAGGCTCAAAAGGGGAATGCGATGCCTGACCTGGCCAAAGGCTTTTAAAGGTTCTCCTCCTACCCTGCGGGTAGGCGAATCAGCCGTAATCAGCTCCGGATATTGCTCTTCCAGCTCCAGCAATTCCCGGTAGAGGGCGTCATATTCAGCGTCAGTCAATACGGGCTGGTCCAGCACATAATAGAGATAATTATGGCGGCGTATCTCCCGCCGCAATTCCTCAATGCGCCGGCGGGCGTGTTCCATATCCATACTCTCACCTCTTATCCCTTCAGCAAGGTGGCCGTCCAGGCAATTACCTGGGCCGCCGGTACAGTAATCAGCTGGGCGAATAGAGTGCCAGCTATCCGGCTGAATGACAGATATTTTACCATTACCGCCACTTCCTCCTCTTCCCTTACCCCGCGTAAGGCCTGGTCAGTGAGGGAAGCCACCTGGGGGTCAACGGCTGTGGCCAGGAACACGGTAGCGAAACCGTTGACAATGGCAGATAAAGTCACTGCAGTCGTGCTGAAGCGGGGATTCATGGCTCCGGCAAACATGGCCGACAGTACCCCGGTAGTTGCCAGGCCGGTAGCCAGGACATTCAGTAAAAAGACCTGGCCGGGCAAAGGCAATTTTTCCCCCTGGCGCACTTTGTTAATATGGCTTAAAGAAGGCGGCTTGATTTCCTTCAAACCCTGACGTAATTTGCCTGGATGTAAAAGCAACACTACCATTTTGGGCACTGAACCCACTTTTTCAAAAAGCAGAATCAAACGGCTGAAGATGCGGACAAAGCTGGGAACCAGTAAGGTTCCCAGCACTGTGCCTGCAAAAGCCGCCAGCAGCACCAGCCTGACTTTTACTGTCAGTCCGGCCAGGGTGGATTGATAGATGGCCAGGTGTTCCAGCTGGGTTTGTTCCAGTTTGCCCACTCCAGCAGTGATGGTATGAATGGCATCATCCACCAGACTGGCAAAGAGCGGGCCCTGGATGGTATTGGCCGTTGAGGCCAGCAAGAAAATCACATTCCAGAGGGAAAAAGCGATGGCCAGCCGTTTGGTCTTCACTCCCGCCAGACGGACGGAATAGGCTAAGGTGCTAATCAGATGCAAGAGGGCGGTAAAAATCATCACCACCCATAAGCGGCTTTCCATGGGCCTGGCCTCCTTAAAGGGTTTATTTACTCAAATGAGCCGTTAATGGCGGCACAACCTGTTTCTTGCGGGACATAACTCCAGGCAGATACATGGCCTGGTCGACAAGAGGCTGGCCAAAAGTTTCCTCCACCACCCGGCTTTCCGGGCCGGTGACCAGCAATTCGGTCCCTTCTTGCAGGATATCGGTAATCATCAGCAAGACCAAATCCAGGCCTTTCTCCTTGCGAATGGCCTCCATATCCGCCAGCAGTCCTGCTTTCAGCTGAGCCAGCTGAGAGAGGTCCATGGTTTCCACCTGGCCGATACCCAGGGTAAGGGGACCCATCTTGAATTCCTTGAAATCCTGATAAATGATTTCCTCATTGGTCCGCCCCACCAGGCTGGTACCGGCTTTATACATCTCCAAACCAAACTGGTCTATATCTACCCCGGCAATTTCCGCCAGCCAGCGGGCGGTTTCCTCATCCCGTTTGGTGCAGGTGGGGGATTTGAACAGCACAGTATCAGAGAGGATAGCTCCCAGCATCAACCCCGCCATGGTCCTGGGGATTTCCACTCCTGATTCCCGGTACATGCCAGCGACAATGGTCGCAGTACAGCCCACCGGTTCATTGCGGAAAAAGATGGGTTGACCGGTCTGGATATCCCCCACCCGGTGGTGGTCAATGACTTCCAGGATTTCCGCCTGTTCCAGGCCATCAACAGCCTGACTCTTTTCATTATGGTCCACTAAAATCACTTTCTTGCGGGACAGGGCCAGCAAATGATAACGGGAGACTACCCCGAGGAAGCGGTTATTTTCATCCACTACCGGGTAATTGCGGTAACGGGTTTCCAGCATTACCTTTTTGGCTTCATCTGCCAGGTCATCAGCCTGAAATACAATGCAGTCACTGGCAGGCCGCATCAAGCTGCTGACCGGGGCACTCATATTGATCAAACGGGCAGCAGCAAAAGTATCATGGGGTACGGAAACCAGGGCTGCTCCCCGCTTTTCCGCCTCCGCCCTAACCCGGTCACTGACCGTATAGCCACAGGTGATAATCAGGCAGGCCGCTTCCCGGGCCAGCGCCGTCAGTTGAGCTTCTTCCCTGTTGCCCAGGATGACCACATCTCCCGGGCTTATGTAATCTGCCATGGTCTGGGCCGCCATCGCCCCGATAATCACA
This sequence comes from Carboxydocella sporoproducens DSM 16521, assembly GCF_900167165.1. Classification (NCBI taxonomy): domain Bacteria; kingdom Bacillati; phylum Bacillota; class Clostridia; order Eubacteriales; family Clostridiales Family XVI. Incertae Sedis; genus Carboxydocella; species Carboxydocella thermautotrophica. The sequence goes on from NZ_FUXM01000027.1 coordinate 29,418, forward strand.
TTCCCGGTCAGTTCGGTACTTTCCGCCGGACCGCTCAGCAGTTGACCATTGAGAGTGCGGATAATATTTCCCAGGGTAACATGCATTTTACCCAGGTTTTCCAGCCCCAGTTCCTGCATGTATTTGTGGGCAATATCCCCCAGGGTGACCAGACCCAGAAAATGGTTTTGCTCATCCACAATGGGAATGGTTTTAATGTTGTGGGTGCGGGTGAGAATGCCCACTTCCCGCAGGGGCGTGCCCGGCAGCACTGCTACCGGTGTATCCCCGTTTAACATATCCTCCACCCGGGCTTTGACATCAGTCAGCAGAGGCGGAGCTTCCACTCCGAAGTAGTCCAGCACAAACTGGGTTTCCAGATGGAGTTTACCCGCCCGTGCCGCCTGATATTCCCCGCCCCCCAGGGCGTTTTTGAGATAGGCATAGGCAATGGCAGAACAGATGGAATCAGTATCAGGGTTTTTGTGGCCGATTACATACACTGGTTTGGACATTTTTCTACAACTGCTCCTTTCTGATTGGTGCGTATTTTGCTATAAAAACCTTGATTCCCAGGTTCGGAAAAGCAATAGAAAGCTCGGTATCTTCTCCCTGGCCCTTAATGCCGACAATAGCCCCCGGTCCATATTTTTTATGCACTACCCGGTCCCCCAGCTGCCATTCCTGTTCAGCTGCTGTCGACCCTTGAGCTGATGTGGAGGCAGCTCCCGCCTCCAGGCGGTCTACCCCGCTTCTGCTGGCCCCTGTCCCCCGTTCCAGCAAATGGGCGGGAATCTCACTCAGGAAGCGGGAAGGGGGGTTAGTGCTGATACGGCCAAAGAGGTTGCGGCTCCAGCAATGGGTCAGATAGAGCTTCTCTTTGGCCCGGGTGATGCCCACATAGCAAAGGCGACGCTCTTCTTCCAGTTCCGCTTCTTCCAGGCTGAGCAGGGCCCGGGAGTGGGGAAAAATCCCCTCTTCCATTCCGGCCAGGAAGACCACGGGAAACTCCAGACCTTTAGCGGAATGGAGAGTCATCAGAGTCACCTGCTCCCCACTTTCCAAAGTATCAAGGTCACTCATGAGGGAAATCCCGGCCAGAAAACCTTCCAGGCCTTCTTCTTCCTGGCGGGCATCAAATTCCATGGTTACCGTCCGGAATTCCCGCAGGTTTTCCAGGCGGGTCTGGGCCTCCACCGTTTTTTCCGCTTCCAGTTCTGCCTGGTAGCCGGTGCGCTCCAGCACTGCATCCAGCATTTCCGTAACCGAAGCGATCTCCACCTGCCGACGCAAATCCTCCATTAGATTAATGAAGTCCCGCACTGCCTTCTGGGACCGGGCAGAAAGTCCTGGAATTTCCTCCACTACCATTAAGGCCTGGTAGAGGCTGAGATTGCGCCGGGCCGCTTCCTGGCGGATTTTGTTCACCGTAGCTTCCCCGATATTGCGTTTGGGCACATTGATAATGCGCTCCAGACTGACACTATCAGCCGGATTGACCAGTACCCGCAGGTAGGCCAGCACATCTTTGATTTCCTTGCGTTCATAGAACTTGAGGCCTCCGACCATTGTGTACGGGATGGCATTGCCGATCAGCTCATCTTCAATGGCCCGGGACTGGGCGTTAGTGCGGTATAAAACCGCAAAATCGCTGTAAGGGCGGCCATTCTTATTTAAACGCAGGATTTCTCCCACGATAAAGCGGGCTTCCTCCTTTTCATCCCCCAGCTGCACACAGACGATTGGTTCACCTGCCGGGTTTTCCGTCCAGAGGGACTTATCCTTGCGACCCACATTATTGGCTACCACCGCATTGGCCGCAGCCAGAATAGTTCTGGTGGAACGATAATTCTGCTCCAGTTTGATTACTTTCGCCTCAGGATAGTCCCGTTCAAAATCCAGAATATTGCCAATATCCGCTCCCCGAAAACGGTAAATACTCTGATCATCATCCCCCACCACACACAAATTGCGATGGGCCGAAGCCAGCAAATTGACCAGGCGGTACTGGGCATGGTTGGTATCCTGGTATTCATCCACCAGGATATAGAGGAATTTCTGCTGATAATAGGCCAGGATTTCCGGAAACTCCTCAAACAGCTGCACAGTCAGCATGATCAGGTCATCAAAATCCAGGGCCTGGTTACGAATCAGTTTTTGCTGATAGCTCTCATAGACCCGGGACGCCGTTTCCGCCAGCCAGTCACCATAAACCCGGCGCCGCATTTGGGCCGGGGTTTCCAGGCGGTTTTTGGCATCACTGATCAGGGCAGCCATCAGGCGAGGGGAGTATTTTTTCTCATCCAGATTCAGTTCCCGCAGACATTCCTTCAGCACTGTCTGCTGGTCTGCCGTATCGTAGATAACAAAATTGGGATCATAGCCCAGATAGCTGATTTCCCGCCGCAGGATGCGCAGACAGGCGGAATGGAAAGTGGAAACCCACATGTCTCTGCTGATAGCTTCCCCTACCAGCTGTTCCACTCTTTCCTTCATCTCACCGGCCGCTTTGTTGGTAAAAGTGATGGCTAAAATCTGCCAGGGCTTGACTCCCTGCCTGATCAGATAAGCGATACGATGGGTTAAGACCCGGGTTTTGCCACTGCCGGCCCCGGCCAGAATTAGCAAGGGGCCATTGATATGGGTAACAGCTTCCCGCTGCACAGGATTGAGGTTGGCCAGCAAATCAGCCATTTTGTTCTTCCTTTCTTTGCTTGTACTAAGATTGATATATATTCTACAAAATCTGTTTGTTTCCTGCTATTTGTTTCCTGCGTAAAATTAGAGTTTTCTCCACCTGGCTTTACGGCCGATTTCTACAGGAGTAATTAAACCCTGGTCCTTTAGTTCTTTGAGAACTCTATAGACAGTAGGGCGACTGATGTCCGGACAAACTCTTTCTATATCTGAAATAGTAAATTCTGCATTGAAATGGTTAATCGCCTCTTTTATTCTTTCACCCTTACTCCCTTTATAAGAGCTTATATTACCAACCCTTTCCTCAAACTCACGGTAAGCGGCCAGAATAATCCCCAAAAAATATTCCAGCCAGGGCAACAGGTCATGCTGGCCCTCATGCCAGCCTTGCGAAGAAGCCCACAGGGTTTCATAGTATGACTCTTTGCTTTTCTCAATCAGCTTTTCCAAACTGATAAATCTACCCACTTCAAAGCCAAACTTGTATAAAAGCAGTAAAGTCAATAGTCTTGAAAGACGGCCATTACCATCTCTAAATGAGCTAATTGCGTTGTCAGAAAATCCTGACAATCCAAGGGATTAGCGAAAGGTCAAAAATAAATTTACCCCAGAAAAAGGTGTATAGAAAAGGGTTTTTAGCGCAAAACAAGAGGCTGAGGGAAAAATTCACCCCAGCCTCAAATGTTGTAAAAAATAAGCAACAGGCATCCACCTGTGGTAAAATTGAAGTTGAAAAGACAAAAATCCTACCCAGGGAGGGATGCCTGTTATGGCTATTATACCACAAATTAAGCTATTTGAGTGGACAGAAATACAAACAATTGGAGATTTAGTTCGTTTACGGCTGGTTCTGGATTACATGCCAGACGAAGAGTTA
>NZ_FUXM01000028.1 GCF_900167165.1 Carboxydocella sporoproducens DSM 16521
AACGAAATGGCCGAGATAGAAGATCTACTGCTGGACTGGGAGCTTCCCTTCGAAGGACAGAAGAAGGAAACCTATTACAATTATCATTGTCAGAAATGTGGGTATAAAGAGGAAGTGCCAGCATTTATCGTAGATGAGATGAAAGCTATGGACAAATTGGATAACTTGGGCTCACCAGGAATGCCAATTTTGGAATGTCCTTATTGTCCTGGAGGCATGGTTTATAAAGGGGAAAAAGAGTAAGCTTTGCGGCTTACTCTTTTAAGTCGCCCGAAGGGCGAATTTGTTCTTTTTGTGGCAGGAAAAGTAAAGTTTATGTCGAATAATGTAGTAAGGTAAATTGTGAACTAAATTACATCCTCGAGGTGGCAATTATGACTAAAACTATCAGCCGTGATAAACTAGTGATCATCATACTAACGCTGATTATAATCAGCATGAGCATATTCTTTTATTTCTACCTGACTAAACAAAACCCACTGGAATCGATTACGCAGCCAGTGCATTCATTGCCCCAGGGATTGTTTGCCTTTGGCAATGATAAACAAACCGGGCTGTTAAAACCCCTGGGAGTGGGGGTTGATGGCAATAAAATTATTGTTGCTGATTCTGCCAAACACAGGCTAGTTTGGTTTGATCGCAATGGAAAAAAGTTAAAAAGCGTTGGCAGTTTTGGTAACGGCCCCGATAAATTTAACTATCCAGTAGCTGTTGCTGCTGGTGCTGGTAAAATTTTTGTTGCTGATTTGAATAATAATCGGATTGTAGTACTTGATCAGGAAGGGAAATACCTGGAGTCCTGGCCCAGGGATAGTAAAAACAATCTTCGTCCGGTGGCCCTTGCATTAAACAGTAAAGGTTTATTATATGTATCAGATCTATTAAGTCAGCAAGTACTGGTTTTAGATGAACAGGGCAGGGTGGTTAAAAGAATCGGAGAACCAGGTTCGGGTGAGCGAGGTTTATCCTATGCTAACGGGATAGCCCTTAATGAAGATGAGAGCTTGCTGATAGTAGCAGATTCCAACAATGGACGCTTGCAAGTTTTCAATGCGGATGACGGTAAACATGTAAAGACCATTAAGGAAGGAATAGGGTTTGTACTACCGCGGGGAATTACCTTTGACCGGGAAAGAAATGCCTGGATTGTAGTGGATACGATGCAACAGGCTGTGATTGTTCTGGATGCTAATTTTAAACCGATCGGACAGATTGCTGGCTTTAAGGAAGGAGATCCTTTTCGCTTTCCCAATGGGGTAGCGACTGATGGCACAGGCAGAATTTATATAACTGACCGGGAAAATGACCGGATTGTAGTCTTGAAATAGAAAAAGGAGGGGTTGTTATGGTCAAGATAATTAAATATAGTACAATCACGGCCATAACAATCCTGTTGCTTCTGTTCCATACTATTCAGGCCTGGGCGGCAATTGACCCGGAAGCAACAATCCGGTTCACCGGGATGGTAGGAGGCAATAACCAGGAAACAGTCTACTGGACCAGTGTAACTGGGGCTACCAGCTACACTTTGAGCCGGACTGCCGACGGGATCACCTGGACTACTTTGTATACTGGTCCGGCAACACAATATGCGGATACTGGAGTGGAGAATTATCGCAATTACTATTACAAGGTGACAGCGACGGATGGTACTACTACTATTGAGTCCCCTATCGGGAAGGCATTTCCCCCTAATACCAGTCCCCATGACTATTATGATCAAAACTTAGGGGCATGTGCCAGTTGTCATGTTACCCACGCAGCCGAAGGCCCCAAACTTTTGACACAAAAAACAGGAACCCGTACCTGTCTGGTTTGTCATGATGGCACGCAGAGTAAGTATAATGTCTTAAATGGCACAGTTACCCTGCCAGGTTCTGTACTTGCTCCTACATCCAGTGGGCCTTTTGGTACTCTGCCACCTGCCAGTAATACTACTGCTGAGGTTTATGCTGCGGTATATTACGATTACAATGGCAGTGCTGCTATCACTGCGGTACCCACTTCGGTCCACAATGTCGGGACCCCCCATGGGGAGGCACCAGGGGAAATGATTTATGACTCATTTTTCATGGCCAGGCAGCTGGATTGCACTAGTTGTCACAACCCTCATGATAATGGTAATTATCGGTTGTTAAAAAGCTTGGTAGGGTCAAGTAGTGGAGAACAAACTAACGCTATTATTGGCTACGCCGTAACCGATACTGGTACCAATCAGGAAATACCAAAATATGTGAGTGGTACTGTATATTTCTGTGGTACCTGTCACAGTGACTTTAACCAGAAAGCCGGGAGTGGACATCGTTTGGCCAAATTTACCGAGCAAACAGGCTATGACTTGAATGCAAATTCCATAGATTTTGTTATGCATGCCGTAAATATTCCTAACAGTTACAATGGTTTGACACCGCGAGGAAATTATCCGTATGAAAATGGCAATCTGGTGGTCTGCCTGACCTGTCATCGCGCTCATGGCACTACTGTGGTTGAACAAAATATTACCAGAAGTGGGCGTTTATCTACCGCTTTAAAACGCGCCCCTGGTATGGTGATCTGTGAGGATTGCCATCAGAAAACTGATAATCCCTAAACCTGAGCGGAGAAGGAGGGGGACGGAATGAAAAAAACAGTCTTGTCTACTGGAAAATTTAATATATTCCTCCTGACCGTCGGGTGCTGGCTCGCCTTTATCAGCTGGGCCTGGGCCTGGCCGAATGGCAAACTGGATACCGCCAGTGAGAAGAATTATTGTTATTCCTGTCATGATACCAGGGGCGGGGGAACTGTGACGCTCCTGGATGTATCTGTCAACGGAACAAGTAAGGGAGCAGTGTCTGAAGTCAGCCTTACTGCTGGTCAGGCGCTTGAGATTACTTATCGGGTCACAGGATTGGGCTACGGATTAAACGGAACTGTAGCAGGTGCCGTCCAGGTACCTGCTACTTACCAGTGGCAAGTGGCTAATCCTGATACTCCCTGGAGTGATAATGGCCAATCTGATCTGACTCCCTGGGCTGTAGCCAAACAGGATACAGCCAAAAGTGCTCCTCTATATAGCCCATATATGTTTGTTACTGATTTCCCGGCCAATTCAACGCCGGTTAACCAGCAGGGAGTTACTCTGGATGATGGCAGTAACGGCACTCCCGGAGACCGCAACCGTAAACTGCATGATGAAGTGTTTAAAGTTAAATTGATTCCGCCTGCTGTCCAAGGGGTTTATACCATTTATATCCAGGGTGTAGGCAGGGACAGTACCGGGAACCTGGCTTATGCTCAACAGGCAGTTACTGTTAAGGTTGTGGCTTCTCCAGCTTTGCAACCCCATGGTAAGTTCACTGATCCTGGCCGGCAGGACCTGTGTAAATTGTGCCATTCTACCCACTCAGCTCATGGTTACCAGCTGGTTTTGAAGGATACAGTTGCCGATACCTGTTATGTCTGCCATGATGGCACCGCATCTGTTTATAATGTCAAGAGTCAGTTTGATGTTCAGGCTAACCCTTCCCACCACAAAGTGCCTGAGGGTAAAACCTTTTGTCAGGATTGTCACAATCCCCACTTCAGCAACACAGACTCTACCAGTGCAGTAACGGGAAAGAAAAACGGCTCCATTCGCTTGCTGGCAGCCCAGCGCAATGTTAACGGGACGCTCAAAGGCCCTAATTATAGTGGCAATGATGTCTGCTGGACCTGTCACGGAGCTCCTTCGGATCTACCCAGGCCTTTTGGAATTGATCATCAGACTTTTTTTGCTAATTCCGTTCATAATATTGGCAATGACCCCAATAGTTTAATGCAATATGCCAGCGTTGATGCTAACCTGAATCCGGTGGCACCGACCAGCAGCCCCCAGACTGATGGGATCGCCATGGTGGAGCGAGAGCCCATTACTGGCGAATCTGCAACCGGAACCATGATTGCCTGTCTGAATTGCCATAAACCTCATGGTTCCTCTAATTACCCGCTTTTGCGCTGGGAGAATAAGGCCAATCTTTGTATTAACTGTCATGTTAGTAAAGGTTTTAATTATTACCAATATAGTTCGCAAAACAAGATCTATAATTCCAGTAATGCTTTTACAGGTTCAATCCATGACCAGAAGTTTGCTGCCTGGAATGGCTGCATGATGTGCCATGAACCCCATGGCTCGAAATATCAGTTTATGATTACGGCTCCCTTTGTTAACAAACCTTATCCCACGGCAGTTACCCATAATCGCAATGAATTGTGTTTTAAATGCCATGACTACCGTTATTACTGGAATAATGGCAGTAACCCCATTGTAGGTAGCCGCTTCGGGAATGGCAATGGTCGTAACTATCACTGGCACGTAAATAGTTATAAGCTTTCTTGTCGGACCTGTCATGACCCTCATACAGGTAGTAACCAGTATTTCGATCTAAGTAATACCAATGCCTATAAGAACGGAACCAAAGTCAATAACTCTAACTGGAATTTGAATAACCCGGTCAATATCAGTTTTGACTGGTCTTATCTCCTCAACGCAGTGAGTCCGGCCAATGGCCGTCTGGCCTTTTATGCTACCGGTACCGACAGTCAGGGCAATGCCACCGGCTATGCCTGTTATCTGAATTGTAAAGCCAACCATACTCCGAAAGGATATTTGCGTAATCCTTATGCAGGTCCTGCCCTGAACTGTGTTGCCTGTCATGACCAGAATGAATTCGACAAAAACTCATCCCATCCCATTATTTATGCGGGTACATCCAGTGGCAAAAAGGTATCCTGTGATACCTGCCACGAACCGGATCATACCAAACATACGGGTTCTAACCCCTATGGTTTGAAAAACCCGGTCGCCTGGACCGACCCTGTCTCAGGGACAGCGGTTACGCCGGACCCGGTCAGTGTGCCCAATTTTGCTACAACCGAGTATCGCGACTGGTGTTTTACCTGTCATGGTACTACCAGGCATATTACCGAGGATTATCAGGCCAACTTTACCGGCAAGCCCCATGCCAGCTTGAGCCGGAGCAACAGTAAATATGGCACTACTGCTGATGGGGTAAGCAAGGATCAGCCCTGTCTGGTCTGCCATGAACACCATGCTTCGACTAACGTGCGTTTGCTGCGGCGGGATATTGATACTACCGATACTCATGCGATTGATGCTGATACTGATGTTGGTAAGGTAAATGCCTGTCTGGATTGCCATGATGGTTATCCGGCCAAACAGGATATTCGGAAGCTCTATTATGCTGAGACTTCTGCCGGCCATTTTATCAAGTCTGTAGATTCTACCAAAAAACTGCTATGTACCGAATGTCATAGCCCTCATGGTACGACCAACGCCAAGTATCTCTGGGATCGGGACAAATACGGTACCTTGCAGTTTGCCGGAACGGCCTGGCCGACCAATAAGACCGGCAGTAGTTTTAACGTCAGGGAGTTTTGCCTGGTCTGTCACCCGACTTCAGACCAGCCCAGCCGTGTCTACTATACCGGTAATACTATCAAAGTGACTTCCAGTGACCAGCCGGCTAACAGCTATAAAATCACTATCAAACCGTTGCCGGCCAGCATTGCTTCTCATAGCAGTACATCAACGGATAAATGCGATATCTGTCATGATCCTCATAAGCCCTGGCCGGCTACAGGCTCTAATGCCGATTGCTATCTCTGCCATGGCAAACGGGGTGAGGCCTATAATATCGAGGCATTGATGGGGCAAGAAGGAACTTTGAGTGCAGGGAAAATCAGCCGTCATAAGATTTATGATCCCAACACAGCTGATACCAATGATTGTATGACCAAATGTCACCTGGCTCACCCGCATAATCCGCGTTCCAATAATATCAAGGCGGTAGATGAAAAGACCCTGTGCTTCAATTGCCATGATACAAACGGGGCACCGGGACCACAGCCGCGGATTGACATGCTGAAATATGCGGGTAAGCCCCATGATTACGTGAAACAGGAACACTCCTACAGTGACGGCAGTGGTTTCGGCAATAACTGTACCAAGTGCCATAATCCTCACGGTTCTGATTATAAGCCTTTGTTGAAGTGGGCCAATGGCGATACTCTGTGTTATCAATGTCATGATGGTCTGCATACTGATGGTAATGGGGCTACGATTAGCAATATCAAGACATTGTATCAGGCTTATGGCCATTATCTAAAAAGCGACCCAACCAAGAAGCTGAAATGTGCCGATTGTCATTTCCCGCATGGAACTTCCAATACAAAGTACCTGCGGGATGCTGATGTCAGTGAAGCCATCTATACTAATGGGGATACCAACCAGTTACGCACTTTCCCCAGCAATATTGGCAGCAATGACAGCCGCCGTCCTTTTTGTACGGTTTGCCATTTGCCCAATAACCAGGATGCCAGTGCGGATTTTGTGCGCTGGGTTGATCCCGATCTGCCTGGCGGCCAGATTGATCTTGCTGAATTGCCCCTGGTAGGGCCCAAGAGTGGTATTACTTTGAGTGAGCATACGGCAGTAAGCACCGCTAACTGTATGGCCTGTCATAACCCCCATGACCCGCGGCCGGTGGGGTCCAACAAGGATTGTTACAAATGTCATGGCGGGTCCAGCGCTTTAGCGCCCAATATAGACCAGTTAGCCGGTTTGTGGGATGGAACTCAAAACACCTGGCCTGACGGGCAAGGTGGCAGGACGACAACCAGTACGATTGTGTCCTACCATAAAATAACTGATGCGCTGTCACCTGATACCAATACCTGTATGACCAATTGTCATAAACCTCATTCCCATAACCCGAAAGCGGATTTGATCAAAGACCGCACTGGTGCCAGTGGTGATGTAACACCACCTAATGCTCCCAGCGGTTTAAGTGCCCAGGCGCTGGCCAAGAGTCTGGTGAAGGTCAGCTGGACTCCATCTGATTCCAGTGACATTTTTGGATACTATATCTACCGTAATGATTTCACCGATGCCAATGCTATTGGGGTGATCAATAACACCAGCACTACTGGTACAGTGTCCTTCTATGATGGCGCAGTAAGAGGCACACCACCATTTACTTATAAGATTAAGGCCTTTGACAGAGCAGGTAATAGTACCTGGCTGAATACAACCGTGAACGTATCACCAGCCTATACTTCGGATACAACTGCTCCCAGTGCGCCTGCTGACTTGAAGGCGGTAGCCCTGAATAGTGCCCGGATCAGTCTGACCTGGTCGCGCAGTACTGACGCCTCCGGGGTGAAAGGATATTATATCTATCGCAGTACAGATGGCACTAACTTTACCCGCATTGGCTTTAGCGGTACTACCAGTTTTGTGGATGCACCGGGCTTGAATAATGGCATTTTGCCCAATACAACCTACTGGTATAAAGTTACGGCAATCGATAAAACCCTGGATTTAGGCGGCACTGGTAATGAATCCGGTTATAGCAATGTCGCCTCGGTCACTACACCGACTGCAACTATACCTGTAACCAATGGACTTTACAAGTCGGGTAGCAATGTGGTCGAATTCTTTGACTATCAGAACGGTCGCACCAATATTTTCCCGGCTGGTACCAATATCCGGGTTAAGGTGACTACCAGTACCATTAATAATGCTACTACGCGGCGGGTAATTGTTTACAGTAAGACTGGCGGGCAGTTAGCAACTTATACTATGAGCCAGACCAGTACTAGCGCACCTTACACTTATGAGGTGACCTTTACCCGTTCGACCCCGGGTCTCTACTATTTCCTGGTTGAGGTCTCAAGCGGAGCAGGTACAATTAGGGCTTATGAGGCGGTGGAAATTGCAGCAACTACCGAACATTATCGCACATATGAAGATAGTGGCTATACGACAGAAAAGCTGGAGTTCCAGGCCGGGCAGGTTGTTTATGGTGAAGTTTCGGCCAATGTCAATGGTACTATCGGCACCACTACTGCAACTCTATACAGAATGGATGGAACTACAGCAGCCACTTTGACTGCCAGCAACGTAGCTTATAACGGTAACTATATCCGCTTCCAGGTGACCTGGCCCAGTGGCCTGAATGCCGGAGACTGGTATTCTTTGTATATCCGGGTACGCAACACCGGCGGCACCACGTTGGTCAATGAATACAAGATGCTGAAGAATTATGCTGTTGATACTACTCCGCCTTCAGCGCCGACGATTAGCAGCTTGCAGCCTGGCAGCAACAGTGTAGTTGTAAACTGGTCGGCGTCCACTCCTGCCGATGATGTGGCTGGCTATAGTATCTATCGCAGCAGTGATGGGACTAACTACATCAAGGTAGGCTCGGTGGATGCGGCAAACTTGAGCTTTACTGATAGCGGCTTAAAAGGAAATACCCAGTACTGGTATCGTGTCAGTGCCTTTGATTTGAGTGGCAATGCTGCAACCGGTGCTGCTGTAACGACAACAACTGCTGCTGAGCCGGTGGATAATGTGGCTCCGCCTCCTCCGGCAGGGGTTAATGCTACTCCCATCAAGGATATTGTCACCGGCAGTATGGCCGTAGAGTTAACCTGGGCTCCGGCTAGCGCTGCTGATGGAGTAGTGGGCTATAACATCTACCGGATTGTGCCCGGGTTCAGTCAACCTTTGAAGGTGGGTTCCACTACCGGTACTACCTGGACGGACCTCTATCTCAAAGGTACCACCAGTTATAGTTACTACGTTACAGCCTTTGACCTGGAGGGGAACGAATCCAGTTTCAGTACCAAGGTAACAGCTTTGACTCTGGTTGATCCCATGGCATCACTGGAGCGAGCCCTGTGTATGACCTGTCACGACGGCACCGGCTCACCGCCTGGGGCGCCTGTAATCGGTACATCTTATAACAGTAGCAAACATAACGTGGATGTACCGGTGGACACCTTTAGTGATGGCAGTATTTACTATGGTAACTGTACCAAGTGCCATGTGCCCCATGGTTCTCAGTATCCCAGCTTGCTGAAGAAAGCCAAGGATAATGAACTGTGCTTTGATTGTCACACCAACGCCTCCAGCAATTACAAATATTCCGGTCGCCGTACCTTTGAAATGTCGGCGCACAGCCGGACCACAGATTCGCCTTCCGGAACGCCCATAGTTTTCCCGAATAGCTATGGAACCGGGGGCACCAGGGATCCCAATAGTGCAGCCGATAAAGCGACTTATGCTGGTAAATGCTTTAACTGTCATACTCCGCACGGTAAGTTTGTGCCGACAGAGCATGGCGGAGATGGCGTGAGTGTGACCAGAGCTTCGACCCTGGATAGCTATCGCTTTACGGTGGGTGCTGATACCTTTATCAGTGTCAATGCTCTCTGTGAAGGATGTCATGCTGCTGTAAGTTTTGGTGCCTGGAATGGTTTTACCATTTACAACAAAACTGCCCATGGCAATAAAAATAACTTGTTGGTCCGCTGGGATAACGAATCTGCACCCAGTGAATGCACCAACTGCCATGATCCCCATGGCACCGATTATGGCAGCATGTTGAAATTGCCCATGAATACCGATGCTGTAGACAGCAATGGTAACAGTTTGAAGAACAGTGTTTGTTTCTGGTGCCATGATAAGCCAGAAGTGATTGCTCAAACTTACTGGTTCCGGGGTAAGGCAGCCTATAATGCCTCGGAACATGCCAGCAAAGCTAAGTGGTATGATTCAGCCACAGGGCAATCGGCCATGTTTGTTCCCGGTAACTGTATGAACTGTCACAGCCCTCATGGCAAGGAGGACCCGAGCAATCCGGGCAATCCTTATCCGAAGCAGTTGTTGAAAAATCCGGACAATAACGAGCTCTGCTATAATTGCCATGACAGTGTGGCCCTGGTGAAAAAGGTTTATGGAACAGGGGTTTACTGGTACGAAGCTGCTGCTCCTGGTTATCCGACCGTCTACTGGAAAGGTGGTACCAATAATAATGATAACACCATTCCAGATACCGAACTGGTGGATCCGGCTGTGAAGATAGCCGGTCAGAGCCTGTTCTCTGTCAGCTCCCATGGCTCTAATGCCAATGCCAAATGGCCGGGCGGAACAGAGGGTGGTAATTATACCCAGGCCAGTAATGCAGCAGGTGCCTGTTATAACTGCCATGATCCCCATGGCTCAGGTTACCAGAGCTCGACCTTGAAACCAGCTTCAGACCTGTGTTTCACCTGTCATGATGGTACAGGCCCCTCAAGCAAGAATGTGGCTGGTCAGTTCGATGGCACGGTAGGGCATACGGTTAAAGATCCTAATTACATTGCCCGCCATGTGCCCGGCCAGGACCCGGCTCAGATGAACTATGATGATAACTCCAAGACAGTACAGTGTGTAGACTGTCATAATACGCACATCCTGAAGACAAAAGACACTTTCGTTCGGGACAACCTGAAAGCTTCGGGGATTGACGTCAATGGTAACTTCAAACAGGTAGCTGACTTCCAGTATGAAGTATGTATCAAGTGTCACAGTACTTTTGGCAGCAAGACCACCTTGCCCACGGGCTGGTCGGATGTACGCAGTCGCTTCCAGACCACTCATGATTCGCACCACGGTGTGTTCGGGGTAAAAGGGACCAATACTTATGTTAACTCTACCACTCTTACTACTTATGGTCTCAATATCCTGAACCGGACTCCTCCGGCTGGGCAGGGAAAAGTTTTGTGCTCTGATTGCCACTATACCCATACTGGTACTGATGTCAGCAATCCATATAACCTGAAGCTCAGTACGGATACTGCAGTTAGCAGTGCGCCGCTGATTGTAAAGCACTGTACCTTGTGCCATAAGCCGACATCCTATGGTTACACTACAAGTACTGGTTCACGGTTCTCCAATCATAGTAAAGGGGATCACAAAACCAGCAATGGTTGTTATGAATGCCATGGTGACCCGAGTGTTAAAGGCTATATGCACGGTTTTACCTGGAACGGGTATGGCAAGTTCATTCGCGGCCGGGCAATTGCCGAATACTATCCATCTAACATTGGTTCTAAGAACGGGTGCTACTTGTTACAGGGAACCTGTGGCAGTCATACCACCAGAACTTCCCGAACCAGTGGCAGTTAATTTCATTACAGAAGGGCCCAGCCTCTGAGCCGGGCCCTTCTCTTCACAAGGTGATGTTATGTTGATTTATCAATTACTAAAATCCAAAAAAGTGGCCTATATCTTAATCATTGCCCTGGGCCTGTATATCTTCCTGGGTGTAGCCCGCGGTCTGCCCAGCGGACAGTATGATACCGGTTTTTTTCGCAGCACACCTCTACAAGTTTTGCTGGTTTTACTGCTTATCAACACAGCAGCCTGCATGGTAGCACAGATACGTAAGCGATGGCGCTTGTACAGGAAATTAAGGATTACCGAGAGGAAATACCGCTGGCGGGAGCGGTTATGGGTAGAAGGAACTGCCAGGGACTGGCTGATCCGGCAGGGGTTCCGGCCTTTAGGTCCCGTAGTTTGGGCTCGTCGCCTCTATGGGTTGACTTTTATCATTCTTTTTCATTTCTCCTTCTTATTAATAGGACTTGGTTATCTCTGGAGTGCCTGGGGCCGTATCGAAGGCCTGGTTCCGGTTACGGCAGGGGAACAGGTACCCTTGACCAGGGAAAGCTTCTCCCTTTTGCAACAGGGGCCCTATGGTCGCCTGAATACGGAACAGTGGCGACTGGAAGTGGAGCAAATTCATGTTAACTATCCAGCCCAGGGCTGGCCCCAGGATGTCCAGGGGCAATTTAAGCTCTGGCACAATGATGTTCAAGTCAAATCAGGAAAGTTAAGCAAGGTACCCCCTGTGAGCTACTATGGCCATGATTTCAATGTCTGGGATTTCGGTTTTGCTCCCTATCTAGAACTCAGCCAGGGAGACCAGCTCCTGCTCAGCGGCTATGTCTCCCTGGCCACTATCACCAGGGGAGACCAGAAGTTCAGTCGTGACTCTCTGATATTGCCTGATGGGAGAGAAATAGAGATAGAATTTTTACCCCGGGGGCAGGATGCAGACTGGGGAAAACCGGACAAGTTTATGTACCCCAGTGAACCGCTGGTAAAAATCAGTTCAGGAGGACAGTCCCTGGTTTTACCATTGCACAGTTCCGGTGACCTGGGGCAATTTAAAATTAAAACAGGTGATTTTCGCTATTATCTCCAGGTGAAAATTATTAAAGATTATGGCATGGTTCTGATTTTTATAGCCTTCTGGCTGGGTTTAGGAGCTCTAGCAGGGCATTATCTGTTGCCCGCTTCTTTTGCGTGCATTGGACATGAGGGGGAAAAGGAAGTAATATATTTATATACCTGGTCCACATTTCCCCTGAGGAGGACAGAGAATGAACATTGAAGTAGCAGAAATCACTCTTTTCTGGCTGGCAGTTATTTTATATGCGGCTGCAACTGTGCTGGCAGCAATTGGAGTCGTGTGGACCAAGCAGAATTTACAGCGGGCCGGCAATATAATCTTTGTCCTGGCGCTTGTTCCCCATGGGATAGCGATAATTCTGCGCTGGCTAGCCACAGGTCATGGTCCCTATTTACAAACTTACGAGATTGTTTCCTCTGATGCCTGGGTTGGAGCTGCTCTGTTCATGCTCTTGCTCTGGCGCCTGCCCAGGCTAATGCCAGCAGCATTATTCGTTTATCCACTTACCTTGGTGTTTTCTGGCTGGGCCCTGCTTTCGTCCCGGGAAATCAGCCAGATCCCGGCTACCTTTCAGACTATCTGGCTAATCATTCATATCATTTTTGCCAAATTCGCCTATGGTAGCGCGCTGCTCAGTTCTGCCCTGGCTGCTATCTATTTGTTGAAAACAGGCAGCACAAAGTCCGGCTGGCTGCAGCGGGTGCCAGAACCAAACTGGCTGGATTACTATAGTTATCGCCTGACGGCCTTTGCTTTTTTAATGGTGGGAGTAATGATTGTGGCCGGGGCTATCTGGGCCAACCAGGCCTGGGGGTACTACTGGGCCTGGGATCCCATTGAGACCTGGTCCCTGATTTCCTGGCTGCTTTATGGTTTATACTTGCATTACCGCTTTACTGGAGGCAAGCCGCGGCGGGCTGCCCTGCTGAACTTGCTCTCTTTATTAATCTTACTGATCACATTGTTTGCAGTTCCTTACCTTTATGATACTGTTCATTCAGAATATATGAGTTGAGGTGTGCCATGAACATCCGCCGACTTACCATTGCTCTCTGGTTTATTTTGCTGGTTTTTATCCTAATCCTGGTTCTGGTTCCTCAGGAAAACATCTACGGGGCCAATGGTATCGCTAAATGGGTGGCCAGCAACGGAAGCTGGGCAGTCTGGGTTGACCGGCTGGGATTAACTCATTTTGCTGCTACCTGGCCTTTTAAACTGGGGGTAGGAGTTTTTGCCCTGGTGGCACTTTATTCACTCTTGCAACAGTTTGCACTGGCGTATCAACAATGGTGTCGCGGCGGCATTGGTGGCCGCTGGCAGCCAGTGAAGTTGAAGCAAAAACCAGCAGATAATTGGTGGCAAAAAGCAGGGCTAAAACAGGTTAACCAGGGCTGGCTGCGCCATCCTGTTAGCCTTTTTGCCATTCCCCTTTTTCATCTGGCGCTCATCCTCATTATCATTGGCGGCGCAGTCACCTATCTTTTGCGCGTTCAGGCTACTGTCTCCTTGACTGAAGGACAGGCCTTCACCGGCCAACAACAGCTGGAAGAAATAAAAAAGGGCCCCTGGGCGGACATTAAATTTCCGGCAGAATATCTGGGCCTGGATAAGTTTGATGCTAATGCAACTGAACCGGCAGCCTATGTGGTCAGACTAACCAGCAAGGGAGAAGTGCTGGCCCGGGAAAAAATAGCTGTGAATGAGAATCTGCAATGGCATGGCTATACTCTCTATCTGGCCCGGAGCGGTTATGCTCCCGGCCTGGAAGTGAAAGAAGGCTCCAAGGTGTTGCTGGCTGGCTATGTTGCCATTAAGGAAGAAAGCGGGCAGGGTGAAATAAAGCTGCCCGGTGAACAAGCCCTTTCCCTTGCTTATGATCAAAAAAACCAGCAGCTGTTAGTCAATGGTCTGCCATTAAACCAGGGGGAAACCAGAACCTTACCGCAAGGCCTAACTGTCGCTTTTATCGATTTGCGTTACTGGGCGTCATTTTTGCTGGTAAAAGACCCGGGGCTGTACTGGATTGTGGCTGGTAGTTCCGCAGGTATAATCGCTTTGTTCTTCTGGTTATTCCGGCCGCCGCTGGAAATAGTACTGAACGAAGAAAAAGGGAATTGGATTTTGAAAGCCAGACGGAAACAATGGCAGAGCGGGATAGTGGCTGAACTGCGGCAAGTAATGCAAAAAGGAGAGGTACTGGGTGAGTAAAGTCGAAGTTATTTTCTACTGGCTGGCTGTACTGTTGTATGCTGGCTCCCTTTTTATGTCAGCTGTAAAAATCATCTGGAAAAAAGAACAGGGCAGGCTGGATTTGTACTTAGCCACTGCCGGTTTTCTTGCGCACACTGCGGCTTTACTCTATCGCTGGTACCGGGTCGGTCATGGGCCGTATGTCGATTTTGCGGAAGTAGTTCCTGCTGATGCCTGGGCGGGCATGGCTGGTTTCCTCTGGCTTTGCTATTATAAGCCCCGCTTTAGAACTTTGCTTTTATTTGTTGCGCCGGCTACTATGCTGGCTTTGGGAGCGGCAGTTTTAAATTCAGACCAGATGGAAAGCATTCCTCTAACCTACCGTAGTTTCTGGCTCTACCTGCACGTGTTGTTCGCTAAACTGGCCTATGGCAGTGCCTTGCTGGCGGCAGGTACAGGAGCCTACTATTTGCTGCACAAGCGGAAAGGCAACAATGTGGCTGAAGTAGATGATCTAACCTATCGTTTCCTGGCCCTGGCCTTTTTAATGCTGGCCATCATGATGATTACCGGGGCCCTCTGGGCCAACCAGTCCTGGGGCCGATACTGGGCCTGGGACCCTGTAGAAACCTGGGCCATGATCAGCTGGTTGATTTACGGCCTGGTACTGCATTTACGCTTCACTTATGGCTGGCGTGGCGAAAAGGCGGCCTGGCTGGCGATAGGGGCATTTGTTCTGATTATATTTGCCTATTTTGGCGTCCCATACATCTATCAATCCATCCATGAACATTTGAAATAGGTGAGAAGATGAAAGACTGGTTAATTGTTACCAACAGTTTTATCCATGATACGGCAACAGGGCTGTGGCTGGCAGGGCTGTTTCTGCTGGGGAAAATCAAGGCCAGTTATGGTCAGGATGCTCTTTTCTGGGAGCTTAATACCTGGGTTTGGCTAGCGCTAGTGCTCATTCTGGTCACCGGTGCCCTGCGCGGTATCAGTTTCCGTTATTATGGCTGGACCGGGGATGTAGCGCGGGAGCGCAAACGCTTATTGCTGATTAAACACGGTATATTAGGGGTAGTATGGACTGCAGGTTTAATTTACCACTGGCAGTTATTACATTAGCAGCAGGAGGTGAGCGGTAATGAAAGTATTGTTAATCACTCCGTCTTATCATGCCGGCGTGGTGGAAGCAGCTGGTTCCTGGCCTAACCTTGGTCTAGTTTACCTGGCCGGGCATTTGAGGGCGGCCGGGCATGAAGTGGTTATCTATGATGCCATGACTAAAGGGCATGACCTGGCGCAGATTAAAGCCAGGATTGAACAGGAAAGGCCCCGGGTAGTGGGGACCACCTCCTATACAGCCTCAGCGCCAGCTGCCAGCCAGGTTTTACAAGTGGCTAAAGCCGTTGATCCATCGATTCTGACAGTGTTTGGCGGTATCCATGCTAACTTTATGTACGAGGAAATGTTGAAGGACTGGCCCTGGGTTGACGTAGTAGTGCGGGGAGAGGGAGAAGAGACCCTGCCGGAATTGCTGGACAGCTGGCCTGATGAAAAGAAACTGGCTCAGGTAAAAGGCATTGCCTGGCGCAACCAGCGGGGAGAAATCATCGTTAATCCAGCCAGACCTTTTCTGCCTGACCTGGACCGGCTGATTCCGGCCTGGGATCTGGTCGAGTGGGAGGACTATACTTTTTATGTTCTACCCGGCTCCCGTCTGGGTCTGGTCAATTCCAGCCGGGGTTGTCCCCATCAGTGCGCCTTTTGTTCTCAGCAAAAATTCTGGCAACAGAGCTACCGGGAACGCAGTGCAGAGAGCTTTGTCAGTGAACTGGAGCATCTGAAACAGACCTACGGGGTCAATGTGGTGATGCTTTCTGATGAATATCCTACCCGTAACCGGGAGCGCTGGGAAAAAATCCTGGATCTGCTGCTGGAACGACAGGTGGGCATGTATCTCCTGCTGGAGACCTGTGTCAGCGATGTTTTGCGGGACCGGGATATTCTTGATAAATACCGGGCAGCGGGGGTTATCCATGTCTATGTAGGGGTAGAGGCTACCGACCAGGCCAGTCTGGATCAATTCAAAAAATCCATCACCTGTGAACAGGGCAGAGAGGCTTTGGCGTTACTTAATGAGGCCAATATTATCAGCGAATGTTCCTTTGTGCTTGGAACCCCGGAAGAAACGCCGGAACATATAGACCAGACTCTGGAATTAGCCAAGCACTACAATCCGGATTTCGCCCACTTCTTATTGCTGGCACCCTGGCCTTATGCTGACCTTTATCCTGAATTGAAACCATTTATTATTGAGCAGGACTACAGTAAGTATAATTTTGTTGAGCCGGTGATCAAGCCCAGGCAAATGGAAGCAGAGGAGCTGGCTCAGGCTGTCCTGAAATGTTATAAAGAATATTATCTGGAAAGAATTGAAACTTATCCAGCTATTCGTGATAGGTTTAAACGGGAATATATGCTGCGTTCTCTCCAGGTTATGATCAATAATTCCTTTTTACGGCGCCATATGCAAAGGGAGGGGCCTTTGCCTGCTGCCATGCAAAAAGCGCTGGAGCTATTGGAATCCGGAATATAGACCGGATTCTTTTTTGTCGAAAAAAAATAAAAGATTTTTGACTGTTTGCGACAATTTTCTCATCCCCGAAAGAGTATAATTGCAACAGAAAGCACAATCCTCAGGGGGATGGAAAATGCGGCGCTGGTTATTGATATTTATGCTGGCTACAATTTTGACTGCTGTAAACTGGAGCGGGCTGGTACCCTGGGCAGATGAGTTATTGAGTTTACCAGCAGAAATGCCTGAACAACCACAGGTGGAGCAACCAGCGAGCCAAACAGCAGAGACATCTGCAGGTAATCCTGTTGCTGAAGATAACACAGAGTCCCAACCGGTTGTGGCTGATTCAGGAGCCACAGAGCAAACCAATCCAGCAGGTACAGGTGAGACTCCACCGCCGCCTCCACTCCCGGAGACGACTGCTGGGGAGGAAAGGATTGTGGCTGTTAGTGAAGATATATATGATAACCAGCCGGATACAGTACAGGTGGGTAGCACACCAGAGCCACCAACCGGTCTAACAGCTGTCGCTACCGGACCAAATACCGTAGAGTTGTCCTGGAATGGAATAACCGGGGATGATGTTCTATATCAGGTCTATATGGCAAAAGAGGGGAATTACTTCAACTGGCTCAAGAATGTGACTACAACTGGAACGACAGTTACAGACTTAATGCCCCTTACGACTTATAATTTTTATGTTCAGCAGGTCGTACAGGGGCAAATCTCTCCCCCTGGTGAAATAGTAACAGTTACTACACAGGCGAACAGCTCGCCGCCAATGGTCACAAGTAAAAAACCAACCGGGACAGGGGTAAAAAGAAATGAGCGGGTAGAAGTAGTCTGGAATGATTGGCTGGATCCAGCAACTATCACACCCAGCAACTTCTATGTAACTGTTAATTTTTCCGGTGTAAAATTACCGGGCAAATATGCCTGGGATGAGAAAACTCGCACCATGTATTTTACCCCGGCTCAACCCTGGTCTGCTAACACATCCTATAAAGTGGTAATAAACTCAGGTATCAAGAGTACCTCTGGTCTGGCAGCAGGTTTCACTTCCTGGGTGTTTACTACAATTAACTCTCCTTTTGTTAGCCCTCACGGCAATTACCTTTTTTCCACTGCTCCCTGTGCCTTGTGTCATTCTGCCCATGCAGCCGGTGGAAGCAAGCTCATAATTAATCAGGCTATTGCCGGCCTCTGTCAGTCCTGCCATGATGGCAGTGGCAGTGTTGTGCTCTTTTTTGATGCGCCCCAAATGGGACATGGCCTTGATTCCAATTGCTGTGCCTGCCATAATCCCCACAGACCCAAACCCTGATACCCGGCTGAAGCTGGGTATATTTTTCGTGTGTGAAGCAAGTCACAAAAATTTCAATTTTTTTTCGACAGGATTATTAGGAAGAGGGGAGAATATTTGATACGGAAGTAGACTTAATGAAAGGATGGGGAGACATGCAAGAACAATCCAAACCAGCACAACGCAGCGGTATAGAGGAGGTCTGGCGCTTTTTCTCCTCGATGAAGCTGGCTCTGTTTGTGCTTCTTATTCTGGCTGTGGCATCAGTGGTAGGAACCTTACTTCCCCAGGACCCACAGACCAGGCAGCCGGTTTATGATATTTACCACAGTTTCTGGTACCGGGGCTTACTGGGGTTACTCAGCATGAATTTGCTGATCTGCAG
Organism: Carboxydocella sporoproducens DSM 16521; assembly: GCF_900167165.1. NCBI lineage: Bacteria > Bacillati > Bacillota > Clostridia > Eubacteriales > Clostridiales Family XVI. Incertae Sedis > Carboxydocella > Carboxydocella thermautotrophica. The sequence goes on from NZ_FUXM01000028.1 coordinate 18,528, forward strand.
CCTGGAACGAATTAAACTGATCAGAAAAGCTCTCGGGGAACCCAATACAAAAATTTCAGAAGCTTTTGTTAAAAATTTAAAATTGGCAGGGACCGTACGTCATAAAGCCAGTTTGGCTGAGACGGAAAAAGTCTGGGTTGAAGCACTGGCAGCGAAAGGCTACCGGGTTTTTGCCGATGAGAATGAGGGTAAAAAGATACTGGCAGCAGACCGTGGCCGTTTTGGAGTACTGGGTAGCTTTATTACTCACCTTTCCTTTTTAGTGATTGTCCTGGGAGCTATTTATGGTAATTTTACCGGTTTTGAAACTTATCTGGCCGGTGTGGAAGGCCAAACCATCAGTATGTTGTCCTTGCCAGACATTAAAAACTTTGATCCTGAGGAGAATTTCTCCATTCGCATTAACCGTGCCTGGGAAGAGGGGAGCACATCCACACCGGGTATGGTCAAGGACTGGTATAGTGATCTTTCTGTGATTGAAAACGGAAAAGAGGTATTTCGTAAACGGATCGAAGTTAACGATCCTTTGAAATGGAAAGGCGTTAAGTTCTATCAAAGCAGTTTCCAGGCTGGTCTGCCCGCCCTGAACTTTACCATTGAGGATGAAAAGGGGCAGAAACGGGAAGTAACGGGATTGGAAGGGGAGGTCTTGCCACTGGATAACAACCTTTACCTCAATATCCAGGGGTATGTACCGCAATTCGATCCCAATCAGCCCCAGAACCCGCAAGCTCCTAATGGTAAGCCGGCTGTCCTGTATCAAGTCTTTAAAAACAATCAGCAAATTGCCTATTCATATCAGTATATCGGCCAGGCGGCTCAGGTTGAAAATTATAAAGTGACAGCAAATGGAATCAAAACCGTTAATATGACAGGCTTATCGGTACGGCGAGATCCCGGAGTACCTATTGTTTGGGCAGGTAGTATACTGATGGTGGTGGGGATTTTCCTTTCCTTTATGTTGCAGCACCGGAAAATCTGGGTAGTGCTAAAGCAGGCTGGTAATACTATCATTGCTGAGTACGGGGCTCAGGTTGACAAAAATAAACTGGGGCTGGAGCAGGATCTGGATGAGATTCTGACAGCAGTGCAAGAAAGGGGATAAGCTGTGAGTGAGCTGTCTTTATATTATCTAACCATTGGTTTTTATCTGATTTCCTCCCTGTGTTACCTGGGATATTTATTGACTAAAAACGATACTATTGGTAAAGTGGCAACGGGTACTGCTTTTGCAGGTCTACTTTCTAATTTTGCCGGGCTGATCATGAGAACGGTAACCACCGGGCATCCACCTTTTACCAATATGTATGAGTATTCTTCTTCTTTTGCCTTTGGTGTAATGCTGATCTATCTCTTTGCTGAGTGGAAGTACGATATGCGCATCGCCGGGGCTTTCGTAGTTCCCGTAGCCTTTGTGCTGGAGATTTCCACCATGATGCTGGGTTTGCCTTTTGAAGGCAGCAAAGAATTGATGCCTGCTCTGCAAAGCAACTGGCTGCATGCCCATGTGGCTACTGCCATTATTGCCTATGGTGCCTTTGCTTTTTCCTGTGGTTTGGCCATTATGTACCTCTGGAAAGAAAAAATGGAGGCTGTGGGCAGCACCAGCTGGTTTAACCGGGAGTTGCCCAGGGCAGCTTTGCTGGATGAGCTTTCCTATCGCTTTATTGCCTTTGGTTTTCCTTTGATGTCCCTGGTCATCATCACCGGGGCAGTCTGGGCAGAGTTTGCCTGGGGTCGCTACTGGAGCTGGGACCCTAAAGAAACCTGGTCCTTGATTACCTGGTTGGTCTACTCTGCTTATTTGCATGCCCGTTTAACCTATGGCTGGAAAGGGCGCCGGGCAGCCTGGATGGCGATTATTGGCTTTTTAACTGTGCTGTTTACCTACTTCGGAGTTAATATCCTGTTGCCAGGTTTGCATTCTTATTCCGGGGCGTAAAAAATCGCATGTAGGCAGGATTTTTACGAAATATGACGAATTAATTTTTATTCCCTGATAGTTTAGGAGGGGCTGAGGTGCTGTATCCAATTTTTCTCCGTCTGGACGGCAAGAAATGTCTGGTAGTTGGCGGAGGCCAGGTGGCAGAACGGAAAATAGCTGGCTTGCTCCAGGCAGGAGCAGGGGTACTGGTAGTCAGCCCTGAGGTAACAGAAAGAATTGAAGGATGGGCCGGCGCCGGTCGCGTAATGTGGTACCGGCGCCTTTTTCAACCCGATGATGTGGAACAGGCACATCTGGTCTATGCAGCCACAGATGATGCTGCGGTTAATGCCAGGATTGCCCGGGAGTGCCAGCAAAGGAAGATCTGGGTCAATGTGGTTGATGACCCGGAACGGGGGGACTTCTATCTGCCGGCAGTTCTGAGGCGGGGCCATTTGCAGCTGGCTGTCTCCACGGGAGGACAGAGTCCGGTGTTTGCCCGCAAATTAAGGGATCATCTGGCGCGATCTATAGGACCTGAGTATGGAGAGATCAATGATTTGCTCGGTGAACTCAGGCAAATTTTACTTGCCAGAATTCCTGACCCAGGGGAACGCCAGAGGATTATGGAGGGTTTACTGGCGGAGGGATTCTGGGAGGATCTGGTCCGGGGAGAAATGGAGAAGGTAAAGGAGCGGATAAAAAATGTTTTTGGTGACTGTTGGCCTCAATCATAAGACTGCTCCGGTGGAAATCAGAGAAAAACTGGCTTTTACTGAAAGCCAATTGCCTGAGGCCTTGCAAACCTTGAAACAATATCCGGCCATTGATGGGTGTGTACTACTATCCACTTGTAACCGTACGGAGATTTATGCGGCTTGCACAGATATGACCCAGGGTTTAAAATCCATAAAAACTTTTCTGATGGAATGCTTGCATGAAGAAGAATGTGAAATTGATAACTTCCTCTATATTCATACCCTCTATGACTGTGTCCATCATCTGTTTCGAGTTGCATCCGGACTGGATTCGATGATACTAGGTGAGACCCAGATTCTAGGCCAGGTGCGCCAGGCCTATCAAATTGCCAGTGCGGCGGAAAGCACCAATAAAATCATTAACACTCTGTTTCATAAGGCTATTGCTGTTGGCAAACGGGTAAGAACCGAGACGGAAATCGACAAAAATGCTGTTTCTATCAGCTATGCTGCAGTAGAGCTGGCTCGCCAGCTGTTTGGCACCCTGGAAGGCAAGGCCATTCTGATCATTGGCGCCGGGAAAATGAGTGAGCTGACGGCAAAACACCTGGTGGCCAACGGAGTTACCAGTGTGCTGGTTTCCAACCGCTCTTATGATAAAGCAGTGGAGCTGGCTGAGAAATTTGGCGGTAAAGCAGTGAAATTCGATCAATTAGTGGAATGCCTGATTCAGGCTGATATTGTAATCAGTGCTACCGCCGCCCGCCATGCCATTATTTTGCCGGAAATTGTGCAAAAAGTTATGCAAACCAGACAATACCGGCCCATATTTTTGATTGATATCGCCGTACCTCGGGACATCGATCCGGAAGTGGCCACCATTAAGGGAGTAACCCTCTTCGATATTGATGATTTGCAAAATGTGGTAGATCGCAATTTACAGGAACGGAAAAAAGAGGCCGTCAAGGCCCAGAAAATAGTGGATGAAGAAATCAAGGAGTTTTTCAGCTGGTTAAATACCCAGTTTGTGGTGCCAACCATTGTAGCTCTGAAACAGTTTGGGGAAGAAATCAAACAACGGGAGCTGGAAAAGGCGTTTAATAAACTGGGCGATTTAACGGAACGAGAGCGCAATATTATCCAGGCTCTGGCCCATAGCATCGTTAACAGTATTTTACATCGGCCAATTGTTAATCTTAAAGCTTATGCCCAGACCAGTCACGGTCATCTCTATACCGAAATTTTGCAAAACCTGTTTGATTTACAGATAGAAGGACAGAGAATAAAACCAGGCAAACCCATGGCAGCAGAAGAAGTGGAGGAATTGGTATGAGCAAAACGGTAAGGGTTGGCACCCGGGACAGCGCCCTGGCCATGTGGCAAACGGAATGGGTGGTAACCCAGTTGAGAAAATTGTACCCCGACCTGGGCCTGGAGATCGTACCCATGAAAACCCAGGGAGATAAAATTCTGGATGTGGCACTGGCCAAAATCGGTGACAAAGGGCTTTTTACCAAGGAACTGGAAGTTGCTATGCTGGCAGGGAAAATAGACATGGCGGTGCATAGCATGAAGGACCTGCCGACCCGTTTGCCTGACGGTTTGGCCCTAGGAGCCATCTGTGTCCGGGAAAACCCCGGCGATGTGCTGATCAGTCCTAAGGGTTATACCCTTGCCACCCTTCCTCAGGGGGCAAAAGTGGCTACATCTAGCCTGAGAAGACGGGCCCAGCTTCTGGCTTACCGGCCTGATTTGCAAATAGTGGATATGCGGGGCAATCTGGCTACCCGCTTTCGCAAAATGGAGGAGCAGCAGCTGGATGGTATGATCCTGGCAGCAGCCGGGGTTTTACGCCTGGGCTGGCAGGAACGTATCACCCAGTATATACCTTTTGAGATCAGCCTGCCTGCGGTAGGGCAGGGGTCGATTGGGATTGAAATCAGGGAAAATGATGAAGAGATTAAAGAGCTGTTACGACCGCTTAATGACAGAGCTGCTGCTAAGGCTATCCTGGCAGAAAGGGCTTTCCTGCGCAAATTAGAAGGCGGTTGTCAAATTCCGATTGGAGCTTATGGCGTTTTACAGGGTGAACAGCTGATTTTACAGGGTGTGGTAGCTTCCCTGGATGGACAGAAATTAATCAGAAAACAGATAAATGGCAATCCTGAAGCGGCGGAAGAGCTGGGGGAAAGACTGGCCGAGCTCATGCTGGCTGAAGGAGCTGATCGGATACTGGCGGAGGTAAGGGAGCTGAGTTAGATGCAAAAAGGTTTTGTTTATCTGGTCGGTGCGGGCCCGGGAGATCCGAAACTGATCACTCTACGGGGACTGGAGTGTATCAGCAAGGCAGATGTTATTGTTTATGACCGGTTGGCCAGTCCCAAACTTCTGACTTATGCCCGTAAAGATGCTGAACTGATCTTTGCCGGAAAGGAACCGGACAAGCATACCTTTCGACAGCAGGAAATCAATGCTTTACTGGTGGAAAAGGCCCTGGCAGGGAAAATTGTCGCCCGCCTGAAGGGGGGTGACCCCTTCGTTTTTGGAAGGGGGGGCGAGGAGGCCGAGGCCCTGGTGGAGCATGGGATTGGTTTTGAAATTGTGCCAGGGATTACTTCTGCTATTGCGGTACCGGCCTACGCCGGGATACCTGTCACTCATCGGGAACTATCGGCCAGTCTGGCTATTATTACCGGCAATGAGGATCCGGAAAAGGGAAACAGTCAAATCAGATGGGAACATTTAGCTACCGGGGCAGGTACCCTGGTAATATTGATGGGCATGGCCAACTTGCCCTTAATCGTGGAGAAACTCATTGAACATGGCCGTTCACCAGAGACCCCGGTTGCCATCATTCGCTGGGGGACCAGGCCGGAACAAATAACGGTAACGGCTACCCTGGCTGATATCGTGGAAAAGGCCAGGGCTGCTGGGGTCAAACATCCGGCTACTATTGTAGTGGGAGAAGTAGTGACAATGCGGGATAAGCTGCGCTGGTATGAAGCTAAACCCCTCTTCGGTCAGCGGATTGTGGTGACCCGAGCCAGAGAACAGGCCAGCAGCCTGACCAGCAAACTGGAAGAACTGGGTGCCGAAGTCTGGGAGTTTCCTGCCATTGAAATTACCGACCCGCTGGATTTTGGTCCCCTGGATCAGGCGATTAATGAGCTGCAGAGTTACAACTATATCATTTTTACCAGTGTGAATGGGGTTGAGCGCTTTTTCCGCCGTCTCTGGCAGCAGGGCAAGGATGTACGCGAACTGGCTGGTATCGAGATTTGCGCCATCGGTCCTAAAACCAGGGATGAGATTGAAAGGCGGGGTATTCGTTGTTCCTTTATCCCGGAGGAATACCGGGCTGAAGCCATTGTTGAGGTTCTGAAGCAAACTGACCTGGCCGGGAAAAGGGTACTATTGCCCCGGGCGGATATAGCCAGAAAGGTGTTACCGGAAGAATTGCGCAAGCTGGGGGCTGAGGTTACAGAAGTGGATGCCTACCGGACTGTGGCTGGTTCCGGGGATAAAGCCCTGTTACGGCGTCTGTTGCAGGAGAAGACCATCTCCTGGGTTACCTTTACCAGCTCATCAACAGTGAAGAATTTTATTAAATTGCTAGGAGAAGATTACCAGGAGCTTTTGCAAGCTGTTAAACTGGCTTCCATAGGGCCTATTACTTCCCAGACCGCCAGGGAGCTGGGACTGACGATAACCGTGGAGGCCCGGGAATACACCATTGACGGTTTGGTCACAGCAATTGTGGAAAGTATGGTATAATGGAGACGGAGGGAAGGAATATGGGTTTTCCGGTTAACCGCCCGCGGCGGCTAAGACGTAATGAAACCATGCGGCGACTGGTGCGGGAAAATCATTTGCGGGTCGAAGACCTGGTTTATCCTCTTTTTGTTACTCAGGGCCAGGGCTTTCGCAAGGAAATTGAATCCATGCCAGGGGTAGCCCAGCTTTCAGTGGATCTGGCAGTGGAAGAAGCGCAGAAGGCAGCTGAACTGGGGATCCCGGCAGTTATCCTGTTTGGTATTCCCGCCTACAAGGATGAAACAGGCAGCAGTGCCTGGGCCGAGGATGAGGCAGTGCAAAGAGCTGTGCGGGAAATCAAAAAGACAGTACCGCAGCTGCTGGTGATTACCGATGTTTGCCTCTGTGAATATACCAGCCATGGGCATTGTGGCCTGCTTCAGGGCCAAGAAGTGGCCAATGATCCTACCCTGGAGTTACTGGCCCGCACAGCTCTCAGCCATGCCCGGGCCGGGGCGGACATCGTGGCTCCGTCGGATATGATGGACGGCAGGGTGGCAGCCATTCGCACCATGCTGGACCACCATGGCTATCAGGATGTTGCCATCATGTCCTATGCGGTTAAATATGCTTCTGCTTATTATGGCCCTTTTCGGGAGGTAGCCGAATCGGCACCGCAATTCGGAGATCGCAAGGCTTATCAGATGGATCCTGCCAATAGCCGGGAAGCATTAAAAGAGGTTGCCCTTGATCTGGAAGAAGGAGCCGATATTGTCATGGTCAAGCCGGCTCTGGCTTACATGGATATAATCCGTCAGGTCAAGGATGCAGTGGTGGTACCAGTGGCAGCCTATAATGTCAGCGGTGAATATACCATGATCAAGGCTGCGGCCCGTCTGGGCTGGATAGATGAAAAACGGATTGTGCTGGAAACGATGCTTGGCTTTAAACGGGCCGGGGCTGATATAATCCTGACCTATCATGCCCTGGATGTAGCGAAGTGGTTGAAGGAGGGCTATTAATGATTATTTCCTGGAATACTACTAATCAATGCAACATGTATTGTGAACATTGCTACCGGGATGCAGGAGCCAAAGCTTCAGAGGAATTGTCCACCGAAGAAGGCAAGGCTTTGCTGGAGGAAATAGCTAAAGCTGGCTTTAAGATAATGATTTTCAGTGGTGGCGAGCCTCTCATGCGGCCGGATATTTTCGAGCTGGTGGAACATGCCGTTAAGCTGGGGCTGCGGCCGGTGTTTGGTACCAACGGTACTCTGATAACTCCGGAAGTGGCCCGCCGCCTGAAAGAAGTAGGCACTATGGGTGTGGGTATTTCTCTGGACAGCATTGATGCAGACAAGCACGATAAATTCAGAGCCTATCCCGGCGCCTGGCGTGATGCTCTCAAGGGCATGAAAAATTGCCGGGATGCCGGCTTACCGTTCCAGATCCATACCACAGTAGTAGACTGGAACTATGATGAAGTGGAAAAGATCACTGACCTGGCGGTGGGAATGGGGGCGGTGGCTCACCATATCTTCTTCCTGGTGCCTACCGGCCGGGCTGTTAACATTGAAGAAGAATCTTTGCGGGCAGAACAATATGAAGCTCTGCTAACCCGGATCATGAAAAAACAGCAGGAAGTGGATATTGAACTGAAGCCAACCTGTGCTCCACAGTTCATGCGCATTGCCAAGGAAATGGGCATGGATTTGCGTTTTGGCCGAGGCTGTCTGGCCGGAACATCCTACTGTATCATTTCCCCCAAAGGAGATGTGCAGCCCTGTGCCTATCTGAATATTCCGCTGGGGAATGTAAGAGATATTCCCTTCAGCAAAATCTGGGCAGAAAATCCGGTGCTGCAGGAATTGCGTACCCTCAACTATTCCGGTGGATGTGGTGTGTGCAAGTACAAGAAAATCTGTGGCGGATGCCGGGCCCGGGCAGCTTTCTACAATAACGGGGACTACATGGCAGAGGAGCCCTGGTGTCTCTATCATGGGCGCAAAGGCTACTAAAAAATGGGAAGGTGGGAAAAGCGGACAGGGGAGTTAATCTCCTGTCCCTTATCTCCATCTAAGGCCAGCCAATAGAAAGGGAGGATCGGATCGTGCATAAGGGTTTTAACCGCTCGCTCGAATTGTTTGCTGAGGCACAGCAGTATATTCCCGGTGGAGTAAACAGTCCTGTCCGGGCTTTTAAAGCAGTAGGAGGTCAGCCTGTCTTTTTTGTCCGGGGACAGGGGTCAAAAATTTATGATGTAGATGGCAATGAGTATATTGATTATGTGGGTTCCTGGGGGCCGTTGATTCTCGGACATTGCCATCCGGCTGTGACTGAAGCTTTACATAAATGGGTTGATCTGGGCACCAGCTTTGGTGCTCCCACGGAACTGGAAACCCGTCTGGCCCGGATGGTGATTGAGCGCGTGCCATCTGTGGAAATGGTGCGGATGGTTAACTCCGGTACGGAAGCTACTATGAGCGCTTTGCGGTTGGCCCGGGCCTACACAGGTCGCAATAAAATCGTTAAATTTGAAGGTTGTTATCACGGGCATGCGGATTCGCTTCTTATCAAGGCAGGTTCCGGGGCTCTCACCCTGGGAGTACCCACCAGCCCTGGAGTGCCAGTCAATATTGCCAGTAATACCATTACCGCCCGGTTTAATGACCTGGCCATGCTGGAGGAGATTTTTGCCCTGGAGGGCAAAGATATTGCGGCGGTAATCATCGAACCGGTACCTGGCAATATGGGGGTGGTACCGCCTCAGCCTGGTTACCTGGAGGGTGTGCGGGAACTGACCCGGCGTTACGGAACCCTGCTAATCTTTGATGAAGTGATGACCGGTTTTAGGGTGGATTATCACTGTGCCCAGGGCTTGTTCAACATTGAGCCTGATTTGACCTGTTTCGGTAAAGTCATTGGTGGCGGCTTGCCGGTAGGAGCTTATGGTGGCAAAAAGGAAATTATGTCCATGGTTGCTCCCGCTGGTCCTGTCTATCAGGCAGGCACGCTATCCGGTAACCCTCTGGCCATGGCTGCCGGGATAGCCACTCTGGAACAATTAACCCCTGTAGCATATGAGGAATTGGAAAGAAAGAGTGCCAGACTGGCAGAGGGAATGGCCCGAGCCGCAAAAGAAGCAGGGCTGGAATTGACTCAGAATCGGGTGGGTTCCATGGTATGTACCTTCTTTACCAGTCAGCCGGTGGTGGACTTCCAGTCGGCCAGCACCTCAGATACACAAGCCTTTGCCCTCTTTTTCCAGGAGATGTTAAAACGCGGGGTTTACCTGGCACCCAGCCAGTTTGAGGCAGCTTTTGTTTCTCTGGCTCATACTGAGGAAGACATCGACCGGACGATTGCCGCTGCCGCAGAATCATTCCGCATAGTGAAAGAACACTGGAAGCGGGGGTAAGAAAATGAAGAAATACCGTCACCTGATCTCAGGTCTAATTGTGGTGGCCATTCTGGCTGTTCTGGTGGTTTCCTTTTTTGCCAATGCCAAAGGCAATCCCCATGGGGAAGACTGGCTGGCCAAACACGGGGAAACTGTAATGCGTAACCGTAACCCGGAAAAAAACTGTCTGAAGTGTCACAGCAAGAAACTGGGGCAGACCAAGGAGAATTTCTGTGACAGGTGCCATCAGGAGCGGGGAGTCAAAGTTCAGTGGCCACAGGCGCAGTAAGTGGAGGGAAGGAGCAGGTGGATCAGTATATTGAGTTTGCCAAACAGATAAACCGCTATTTCGGGGTAGACCTGTTACAGTATAAGCGGCCCCAGATGGAGCGTAGAATTCTGAGCTTGATGCGGACGGTTGGGGTGGATTCCCTGGAGAAATATGTGCAGGTTTTGCGGGGGGATCAAGCCCAGCTGGACAAATTCATGAACCATTTGACCATCAATGTTTCGGAGTTTTACCGCAACCCTGCTCAATGGCAGCAGCTGGAAAAACAGATTTTACCAGAGCTATTGCAGCGATCCCCGAATTTGAAAGTTTGGAGTGCCGGCTGTTCTTCAGGAGAAGAACCTTACACAGTCGCTATGATTTTGAATGAGCTGGCACCTCAGGGGCGGCACCAGATTATCGCTTCTGATATCGATAGTGCTATTCTGGAACGGGCCCAGGAGGGAAGATACAACATAAAATCTGTAGCAGGGCTTCCCGAACCCTACTTCAAAAAATACTTTGACCGGGATGGAGAAGTGGTCCTGGTAAAACCAGAACTAAAGAAGTGGGTTAAATTTAAAAAACATGATTTGCTGAAAGATCCCTATGAGATTTTGTGTGATTTGATTATTTGTCGCAATGTAGTGATCTATTTTACCGAGGAAGCCAAAAATACCATCTATCGCAAGTTTTATAATGCCCTCAAACCGGGAGGAGTTCTGTTTATCGGCAGTACTGAACAGATTTTTCAGGCCCAGGAAATAGGATTTAAATCAGTGGCACTCTTTTTCTACCAGAAAGCGGCGGGATAGATCTTTCTACCCGCCCTTTTTCCGAGGAGGGTTGAAATGAATATTTTCTACTGGCTGCTAGCATTTGTACCTGTATCCATAGCACTGGAATACTGGCATTTTTCTGCCGGCTGGGTGTTGCTTACTGCCTGCCTGGCCATCCTACCTCTGAGCGCCCTGATGGGTAAAGCTACGGAGGAATTGGCCCACTTCACTGGACCGCGGATCGGGGGTTTCCTCAATGGCACTTTTGGCAATGCCGTTGAGCTGATTATCACCCTGATTGCCATCAAAAAGGGCTTGTTTGAAATGGTAAAGGCATCCATCACCGGTTCTATACTGGGCAACCTGTTGCTGGTACTGGGTTTTGCCCTGTTATATGGTGGGATAAAACACCGGGAACAATCTTTTAACCAGCAGGCAGCTGGTATGAATTCCACCATGCTGGCTCTGGCCGTTGCCGGTCTGGTTATTCCGGCTGTGTTTATGTATTCAGCCCATCAACCCCATTCCGACAGGGCTGTTCAGCTTAGCATTGGTGTAGCTGTCGCCCTCTTTCTCGTCTATTTGGCGGCTCTGTTTTTCTCCCTGGTTACTCATCGTGAAATCCTGGCGCCAGTATGTGAGGTGGAAGAGGAGAACGAACCTTGCTGGTCATTGAGAAAAAGCATTACTATTTTGGCCGGAGCTACTGTGCTGGTGGCTGTCACCAGTGAGGTTCTGGTCAGCGCTTTGGAAGAGGTTATTGCTACCTGGCACTGGTCTGAGCTTTTTGTCGGGGTAATACTGGTTCCTATTGTTGGCAATGCAGCTGAGCATTTTTCAGCAGTGCTGATGGCTGGCAAAAACCGAATGGATGCAGCCCTGGAGATTGCAGTGGGTTCCTCGATTCAGATTGCTCTCTTCGTTGCCCCGGTGCTGGTGTTTGCCAGTCTGATTTTTGGCAGACCCATGGACCTGATTTTTCAACCCTTTGAGCTGGCGGCACTGGCAGTATCGATTACAATCGTCAATTTAATTTCTCTGGATGGCAAATCTAACTGGCTGGAGGGGGTTCAGCTGCTGGTTACTTACATAGTGATGGCTCTGGCGTTTTATTTCTTACCAACAGCATAATATTGAATGGGAGTGTATGGGAAAGGCTGTGAGAGCGTGGCAGAGGAGAAATATCAGGTGGTCCTGGATATAGGGACCAGGACATTAATTGGTTTAATCCTGAAACAAGAAGAAAAGGGTTTGAAAGTGGTTACCTGCCAGCGCTGGGAACATCCTGATCGCGCCATGCTGGACGGGCAGATTCATGATATACCGGCTGTAGCAGCGGCAGTAAAGCATGTGGTCGGGCAGCTGGCCAAAAAAGCGCGGCGTCCCATAAGGAGCGTGGCCGTAGCGGCAGCAGGACGTTCTTTGCGTACAGAGCGAGTACGGCTGGAAAAGGACTGGGATTGGGGAAAGCCGGTACAGGCAGGAGATATCAGTGAACTGGAAGAAGAGGCCTTACAGCAAGCTCGTTCTAATGTTACCAGGACCAGACTGGACTGGCATTATCAGTGTGTTGGTTACAGCATAGTACATTACTATTTATCTGGACAGCCAATTGCCAACCTTGTCGGTCAGAGAGGGAACCGGATCGGAGTCGAGCTGATTGCTACCTTTTTGCCCCGGGAAGTAGTGGATTCCTTACAGGCTGTGCTGGATATGACGGGATTGAGTATGGATAGCCTGACTCTGGAGCCTATAGCTGCTGCCCGGGTTGTAATACCTCCTGCGATGCGGCAGTTGTCTCTTGCTTTAGTGGATATCGGAGCCGGAACTGCCGACATAGCGGTTACCCAGCAAGGAGCAATCCAGGGATATGGGATGGTTCCTGAGGCAGGAGATGAAATCACCGAAGCTCTAGCCCAGCTCTTGCTACTGGATTTTAATGAAGCAGAACGTCTTAAACGCTGGCTGAATCAAAAAGATAAGCTGGAATACACTGATATCCTGGGCCAAAAACACCATGCTGAGAGCAGTGAAATAATAAAACTGCTGGAACCCAGGGTACGAGAGCTGGCCCAGAAGATAGGTCAACAAATTTTAGCAATAGCCCCTAAAGGGGTACAGGCGGTCCTGCTGGTCGGGGGCGGTGCCCTGACTCCGGGCCTGGCGCCGTTGCTGGCTGATGAGCTGGGTCTCAGCAGTAACCGGGTAGGCATCAAAGGCAAGGATGCTTTGCAGCAGTGGGTAAACAAGTGGCCGAAAGATTTTGATGGCCCCGATATGATTACCCCTCTGGGGATCGGTTTAACAGCTTTAGCAGGGGAAAATCTCAAACGCTTTCGTTGTTCTGTTAATGGCCAGGATATCGATGTGTTTGGCTGGCAATCTCCCCAGGTACTGGAGGTATTACGGGAGGCTGGAGTACCCCTGCGGGAAATCTTAGGCAAACCTGGAATGGCCTTGAGTTTTACCCTGAACGGGCAATTGCGCCTGGTCAAAGGGGAAGCCGGTCAGCCAGGTCAAATCTGGCTGAATGGCCAGCTGGTGGATTATTCGGCGCGAGTTAGGCCCGGGGACAGGATCGATTATTCTCCGGGGCAACCGGGGGCAGATGCCAGGGTCCGCGTCAAGGAGATTTGGGAGGGGGAAGAATATAGCCGGTTCTGGTTTAATGGTCAGGAGGTACGCTGGCCCTGGACAGTAAAGATTAACGGCCAGACGGTGACCTGGGATAGCTTTATACCTGATCTGGCTACGGTAGAAATAGGACTGGATTTAACTGTAGCCCAATTTTTACAAGGGCAGCAGATAGAGATCGAAAAAGGGGAAATATATCTTAACAAGCAACCTGCTGGTCTGGAGGCAAAAATCAGGCCCGGAGACTGGATTGAATATGAGGTGCGCCGGGAAACAATTATCGTGGATCTGGAAGGACAGGCCCGGGAAATAGAGTGGCAGGAAGGGATGCTGGTTGTGCACGCTCTGGACCTGGTAGGATTCGTTCCCAAGCCCCCCTGGCCGGGAGCAAAAGCCATATTGCTGGTAAATGATAAAATCAGCCAGTTTTCCCAGGCCCTGCAGCCAGGTGATCTAGTCAAGCTTTACTGGCAAAAGGAAGAATAAAAACCGGTTGGTATAACCAACCGGTTTTACTTTCAATTAATGGTGCGGACAAGAGGACTTGAACCTCCACGGGCGTAAGCCCACTAGAACCTGAATCTAGCGCGTCTGCCAATTCCGCCATGTCCGCACATTTAACTGGTCGGAGCGACTGGACTTGAACCAGCGACCTCCACCACCCCAAGATGGCGCTCTACCAAACTGAGCTACGCCCCGACTGACATTGATTATATTAGCGCAAAAACCCCGGATTGTCAAGAGTTTGTTTTAAAATGCTGTGATTATCTTGTGATAATGTCACCTTGTAAAGTATTTTGATAAAATGTCACTATGAGAAACGAGGTGCGTTATCTAATGACACAAAAACAACT
>NZ_FUXM01000029.1 GCF_900167165.1 Carboxydocella sporoproducens DSM 16521
TCTATATAAACTTTTCCACATCGATTACAAAATCTACTCTTACATGTAAATGCTACTTTCTTTTTCTCGCTCCCGGTACAATTAGTACATATGTATTCTGCATAACCGTACTTTGGGTCCCCGCATTTTATTGCCTTTTCTACCGCTTCAATTACACTCTCCCTCATATCTTCCGGTATTTTTTCTCCGTATATTTGGAGAAACCGTTCCCAATGTTCTTTAAGTATATCGACTATTTTTATTGATTGTTTATTTTCTTTCTCATGCGCTCTCATATTTCTACCTTAACACCCTAAGTTATCCACATCAAGCCTTAAAGCATAATTTCCTAAACATTAAAAAAAGCCAGTGTTAACCACTGGCCTTAAAATTAGCGCAAAAAGTCCACTAATGTAGGCTGAATAATCCTGGCCCCGGCCGCCAGAGCTGACCGATAAACTTCTTCCTGCATTTTAAGCTCAGTTATTACTTTGGCAGTGTCTATATCCTCAGTCTTGGTTAAAAGCGTGCTGAAGTTTATATAACCATCTTCCAGTCGGCTTTGGGCTAGTTGAAAACGATTGGTCCGCGCTCCTACTTCAGCCCGAATCGACTGATTTTTGTTCAGCCACTGGTCAATAACCCCAATCTGGGCCGACACTCCGGCCGTGTCCCCTGCCAGCAGTTTGCTTTCCAAATCTGATAGCGCCTTAAACACACTGTCGGTATTATCTCCAAACACCTCGGCCCCGCTAACATTCACCGGCACCGTAACTCCCGGACCGATTTCATATTTCATCACCGCTGTATTGCCCTGCCAGGTCCCATTGTCATAGGGCTTAGTAGTAGTTTTGGTGCCGGCGAAGAGATAGCGGCCGGCTACCTCCGTATTGGCCACCGCCTCCAGGTGCTGGCGGATCTGAGCCACCTCCCTGGCAATGGCATCCAGGGACTCCTGGCTATGGGTTCCATTGGCCCCATAGACGGCGAGCTCGCGGGCCCGCTGTAAAGCCTGGCCGGCCTCATTCAAGGCGCTATCTGTATTTTCCAGCCAGGTCAGGCCGTCAGAAACATTCCTCTGATACTGGTCATTTTCCGTCAGATTGGTCCGCAGCCGCAGGGCATAGGTTAAACCTACCGGATCATCAGAAGGGCGGTTGATCTGGCGGCCACTGGACAGCTGTTCCTGCAGGCGGTCCATTTCCCGCATACTGCTGCTGAGATTTCTACGGAAGGTATTGATCATCATCTGGTTAGTTACGCGCACTGCCCTTCACCTCCTATCGGGTTACCCCCATGCCATTAATTATTTTATCCAGCATTTCGTCAATAACCGTCACCAGCCGGGCAGCAGCGTTATAGCCATGCTGGAAACGGATCAGGTTGGTCATCTCTTCATCGATGGACACTCCGACCAGGGACTGGCGCCGGTTTTCCAGCTGATCCACCAGCAATTGCTGGTTTTCCACCATACGGCTGGCTTCCTGGCTGTCTACCCCTATTTTCCCCAGCTGGGAGCGATAGAAATCATCCACAGTGCCAGTTACATTGGCATTGGCCCAGCCAAAGGTAGCAGCCCCCTGGAAATTGCGCTCCTCAATGGTGATTTGTTTATCCAGCCCCTTGCTTCCTGCCTTTACTTCCAGTACATACTGGCCAGAGGCAGGGGGTTTTTCCACCAGAGAAGCTGTCAGATCCATTCCTTGAGCCAGAGCCTCACTGTTGATTTTGGCCAGCAAATCATTGACTGTCACTATTCCAGCCGGAGTCAGGGCGTCTGCCCCGGCGCCGTCGGTGATACTGATAGTAAAGGATTTGTCACCCTGTTTAAAGACCAGGGCTGCATTGGGCTGGAAATCCGCTAAATTAAACAGTCCGCCCAGGATATTAGTTGTGCCGGAATAAGCGACTGTTGTGAGCCCATCGGCTCGGGTGGCGTAGGGCTTTTCTGTCTGCCAGGTGCTGAGCAGCCCGCTCTGACCTTTGGTCAAATCCATTAGCTGTTTATGTTTCAATTGAGCAATCTCCAGAGCATTTTCGCCATCCCCCGCTTCCGGAGTGTTGCCGGCCGCAATGGCATTGAGGCTGCCCAGAATGGCATCATCCACCTGCATAGCCTGGGCCAGGGAAATTCCACTGGGAGGATACACCCCTTCCACATAGGGTTTGAAGAAGTTGTTATTCTGATTTCCGGTCAGGTCATAACCGCCCCGGTGCAGCTTATTGGTCTCTTCCACAATGGTTTTAGCCATCATATCCAGTTCTTTCCGCAACTCGGGAATAATCCCCTTGAACTCACCTGTGGATGGATCGGAATAACCCCGGGCCTCCAGCAAGCCCTGAATTTCCCCGGCACTGAATCTGACCGGTTGCCGGTCATCAGCCCAGACCACATCCACAAAACCATTATTGGCCGGATTGGCTACCGCCTGCAGCAAGGAAACCTGACTGCCGGTTACGATCTCCCGTCCGCCAATAGATACATTTACCTGACCCAGTTTATTTTCACTGATGCGAATATCAGCGATTTTGGCCAGTTTGTCCAGCAGCAGATCCCGCTTGTCCCGCAGGTCATTGGCCCGGTCTCCCTGAGCCTCAATTGGCAAGATTTGAAGGTTAATTTCCGCAATCTGCTGGGCGATGGAGTTGATATCCTGTACCTTGACCTTGATATTATCATTCAGGTCAGACTGCAGCTCCCGGTAGAGCTGGTCCAGATGGTTAAAGGTTTCCGCCACCGCTATCCCCCGCTGGCGGACAACAGAACGCACCGCCAGGCTCTCCGGATTTTTGGACAGCTCCTGCCAGGCTTGCCAGAATTGATCCAGAACATTGCGCAAACTGGCATCAGAAGGTTCATTCAGTATGACCTCGATTTTTTGCAACGCATCCCGTTTAGCTTCCCAGTAGCCCAGGTTTTTATTCTCTGTGCGGATCTGGGCATCAATAAAGCCATCCCGCAAACGCCGGATCTCCTCTACTGCTACCCCGGTTCCTACCTGACCCGGTGAAGTGGGGCGATTCATCCCCGGTACCGTATAGGGCGCTTTCGCCCCCAGTACCGCTTCCTGGCGGGTATAGCCGGGGGAATTGGCATTGGCAATATTATGACCGGTTACATCCAGGGCCCGCTGCTGGGCCTGGATGGCTGAACGGGCTATCTCCAGTCCAAAAAATGTGCTCCGCATCTCCTCACACCTTCTTGTCAAATAATCGCGCCGGGGGCCGCTCTCCCGGGTTATTTCCCTCTTTGCCATGATAGACCGGCAAATCCTCCTGCCCGGCCAGCAGGTTAACGGTAAAGTCCAGGTACTTCAAGGACTGTTGCAACAGTTGTTTGTTTTGTTCATTCACTTTGCCCAGGTCCTCCAGGACATGGGTCAGCTCCGCTGCAATCCCCTGCAGGCGGGAAGTATCCCCAGCCCCCAGTTCCAGCAGTTTGGAAATAGTAAGCTGCCGGTCTTCCAGCCCCAGTTCAGTTGCCAGCGCTTCCACCAGTTGATTGCGGGCTTCCTCCAATTTTCCAACCTGAACCACTAGCTGTTCTTCCTGAGCCACGATTTGCTCAATAACCGGCAAATCCCCTCTCACCAGCGCTTCCTGTTTTTCTCTGGCCAATGACAAAAGCCGGCCGTAGACATCCCTCTGCCCGGCCAGCACCTGTGTCAATTCCTGCAGAACCCCGGCTGCTGTTGCCATGGGGCCACCACCTTTCCTAGACCAACTCGTCTACCAGTAACCGTCCCAGCATTTTATCGGCAATCTCTTGCGCTGACACGTTATAAGTACCGGAACGAACGGCTTCCCTCAATTCCGCCACTTTTTCCTCCCTGACCTCCGGTGCCTCTTTTACTGCCGCCAGGGCAGCTTGCAGCGCTTTCGCCTCCGGAGAAAGCTGGGCCTGGTCCCGCCCCTCCCCGGCTGCCGTTCCGCCAGTTTTAACTGTTCCCGGTTTATTGACAGGTTTTTGACCATAGGCTTTTAAAATATATTGAATTTGCTGGTTGGAGATTATCATATCCTTCACCGACCTTAAATGCAAAAATTGTCCTGTCAATTAATCGAAGAAAAAAGCCAAGACCTTAATTTGCATTCCTGGCCATAAAATTAAAATATTTCTTTCTTCCTCTCGTTTTCTTATTTTTTCTCTCTTCTCATGCTGGCAGTGTGCATTTTGGCTTTATGTCCCTTGATTGTCCTGTTCACATTCTGTTCCAGTTCTTTCGCACAACGCTGGCATATTCGCCCCATGTTGATAGGCGCCCCGCATCTCTGACAGGTTAGGCCTTTGATGGCCAGACGGCCTTCCCGTAAATAAGCCAGCACTTTTTCCGGTTTTACCCCCAGTTCTCTAACTACATCATCCACCGTTACTCCGGGATGTTCCCAAACATAATCCCGGATGCGGGAAAAAATTGCTTCCTCTCTGTCCAAACATTCCGGGCAACGCAAAGCCCCGGCGGACATAAACAGTTTGCCACACTCTTCACAGTTTTTTAGTTCCATTTTCATCCACCTCCCCCTGGCCAGTAGCCCAGGTGATGACATTGACCTCCCTGGCGCCTGCAGCAAGTAAAATACGACTGCATTCCTCTGCTGTCGCTCCCGTGGTTAAGACATCATCCACCAGGATTATCTTTCTCTCCCTTACCACATCAGGGTTGATGAGACTAAAAGCATCTCTCAGGTTATATAAACGGGCTACCCGCCCCAGTTTACTCTGCGGTCTGGTATCCCTGGTCCTCACTAGAACCTCCTCTACCGGTAAATGCAAAAACCAGGCCAGATGCTCCGCCAGAACAGCACTCTGGTTAAACTTGCGCTCCAGGATTTTTTGCGGTCCCACAGGTACCGGTACTACCAGCTGGCTGCCTTTAAAGCCAGGCTCCGCCAGTACCGTTTCTGCCAGCCAGTGGGCCATATGCCAGCCCAGAGAGCGACGGCCCTGGTACTTGAACTCATAGAGGACTTTTTGCCATATCCCCCCATAAGGGCCAGTACCTCTGGCGACCTGAAAATAGCCTTTGCTCTGGCAAGCCGGACACAATCCCTGATAGCCCAGGCGGCCGCAGCGGGGGCAGTGCTGTTGTTGCCGCATCAGTTTATACTGGCGGCGACAGGTAGGACAGGGATGCCATTTCATCCCTACTGTGCCGCAAAAAGGGCAGGGTAATTCCTCGGGAAACAGCCAGCGGCCTATTTCTTTAATAACAGGACGTAAAAGTCTACCCATTTCCTTCACCTTCCCTGCCTATTCGGTTCAAGTATCTAATACTCTCCAGGGCCTCCCGCATTGCCCCCGTTTGCTGTGCTGCCAGCCAGATTACCCGACCGCCGGGGCGGTCGGCAGTACGGCCCACCCGGCCACTGATCTGAATCAAGGCTGCCCGTTCAAAAATCCTTTCCCGGTCAGCTCGCCAGACTATTACATTTACGCCAGGAATGGTTATTCCCCTTTCCAGCAAGGTGGTAGTTACCAGGGCCTGCAATTGCCCTGTCTTCAGGGCGGCTATTTTCTCCTCCCGCGCCGGGTCCGCCGCCCATACCCCACTGGCGGCAATTCCCTGTTCCTTTAACCAGTTGCTTAACTCCCGGGCCTCGCGAACCGAAGCCACGAACACCAGCCAGGGCCCCGCCTGCTTCAGGCAGAGCAACAATTCCTCCCGGCTATCAGGGCGTACTTCCGGTTCCGGCAGCGGCTGCCCGTGATGGCGCAGGGGCAAATAAAAGAGGGTGCGCGCCTGCCGCCTTCTCTCCACGTCTTTAAGGTCAGGAGTAGCTGTCATGGTCAGCATTTTACCACCGGGCGACAAAGAACGCTCTACTCCTAGCGCCAGCCGTTCATCCTGACGGTAGGGAAAGGCATCTACTTCATCGACTATCACCAGGGCAAAGCAATGGCGAAAGCGCAACACCTGATGGGTGGTAGCAACCACCAGAGCCCCCGTTCTGGCCAGTTCCGGTTGTCCCCCATAATGAAAGGTGAGATCAACTGCCGGAAAGGCCTTTTTAATCCGTTCCTGCAGGTCCACCACAATTTCCCGCCGCGGTACTGCCAGTAAGGCCCGCTGACCACGGTTCAAAGTCAGGGCCAGGGCGGGGAATATTACTTCCGTTTTCCCCGCCCCGCAGGCGGCCCATAACAGGGCCTGTTTTTCCGGAGAAAACCGCAACCAGTCCAGGATTCCCGCCGCTGCCCGCTTCTGAAACGGAGTCAGGGTAAAATCCAGCTTTACCTTGAAAGCAGGTTGTGGTGGGGTTAGCTCCCCGGCGGGAAACAACCACAGGTCCGTGCAGGAAGTAATTAATCCCATATTTGCACAGGCCTCACACCAGCCATGGCTTGCCCGACAAAGAGGGCAGGAAGCAGGATCAGTTAACACTGCTCCGCAACGCTGACATCGGCCCTGCTCATCTTCCCCCTTCAGTCTTACCGCTCCTAAAGCCTGGGCCTGCTGGGGTGTTAAACCGATTTTCTTCAGCTCCTGGGTTGTTAACAATCGTCCCGCCGGCTGGATTTCTCCCTTCATCCCCCTACCCCTTTACAAAAGCAGGCCGCCGCTGCTCCCGGCAGGGACAGCGTCCGGCCTTGCTCTTACTGTAATTTCTCATAAATACGGCTTAAATTTCGTCCATCTTCTTTAGCCCGATAAAGGGCCAGGTCAGCATGACTGATCAATTCCGACTTGTTCAAGCTATCGACCGGGAAACAGGAAATCCCGGCACTGACGGTGATACTGGTCTGCAACCCATCTGCTGTCGGCACCCTTAAAGCCGCGATAGCCTGGCGCAGCTTTTCCGCCACCTGGAAACCTTCTTCACTTCTGGTGGCTGGCAGGAGAACGGCAAATTCCTCCCCGCCATAGCGCACTACGGTGTCTATTTCCCGGACCAGGCTTTTAATGGTCCGGGCCACCTCGGCCAGCATCTTATCACCCATCATGTGCCCGTAGCGGTCATTATAGGTTTTGAAATCATCTATATCCAGCATAATCAAGGTTAAAGAAGAATGACGGTTGCGTTTCAATTCCTTATCCAGTGTCATCTGGAAATAACGATAGTTATATAAACCGGTCAGCTCGTCGGTAATGGCCAGTTGCTCCATTTCCCGGTTCATTTTCTCAATAATATTAGTGTAACTCTGTAACTGGTCGTGGGAAGCCATCAGCTGACTATAGGCGATTTCCAGTTCCTCATTCATCTTCTGGTTACGGCGGAATTGTTCCCTTTGTACTTTCAAAAGATAACCAACAATGGCGGCAACCAGGAAAAAGAGCACAATCTGGGCCAGCATCCGCGTATCCTGCCACATAGTCACCTTCCAGCCTGTTGCCTGGCCTTTGGCATAAATAGATAAGCCACCGGCTACCAGTGCTGTTGCCATCGCGCCAAGGAAGTCGGCATACAAAGTAGCTGCTACAATCGGCAACAGGTAAAAGGCAGGATAAAAGATGCTTTCCACCCCACCGGTAAAATTAATCCAGAAATATGAAATCAGCAAATTACCCCCAATGGCCAGAGTGTAGCGCAACCAGTTACCTTCCCCCCGCATTAAGAAGAATGGCACAAATAAGCCGTTGAAAATACCGGCGACTGCCATCAGTATATATAAGTGGGGAAATACCACCTTATCCGGGTTGGCCAGAGCTAGAATAACGAAAGGAAAACTGGTCACCCCGGTAATAATCCACAGGTTGCGCTCAACCTTTCTCTGCATTGATTACTCCTCCTCGGCTTCCATGGGGTCATGTAAACGCAAATAATCCAGCAGGTAGGGGTTTAATACCTTGATGTATGTACCTTTCATACCCAGGGAGCGGGAATCAATAACCCGGGCGCTTTCCAGCTTGCGCAGGGCATTGACGATCACGGAACGGGTTAAATGGTATTTTTCCGCCAGTTTGCTGGCTACCACAAACCCTTCTTCCCCGGCCAGATCACGGAAAATAAAGCGTAATGCCTCAATTTCCGAATAGGACAAAACTTCCATAGCTGTCTGAATAGCCACCCGATCTCTGGTGTCTTTTTCCAGACGCTCATTTTTCAGGCGCATGATTTCAATTCCGGTAATAGTTGCAGCATATTCAGCCAGGATCAGATCATCATCAGTGAATTCCTGACCTTCCTTTTCACAGATCAGGGTCCCCAGTCGGTCACCACCACCGAAAACCGGGACAATTGCTCTAACCCAGCCTTCCTGGCCACCAGCGGTTATTTCGGTCCGGTTATAATTGAGGAATTGTTCATTTAAGGCATCCTGCAGATGGCCATCAGCTTCAATATATGCTTCCAGAGGGTTTACCCCACTCCCGGTAGCATCTGACCACCCCAGCAGCTTACCGCGCCGGCCAATAATCCAGAATCGCGTTTCCGTCAACCGGGCTAGCACGCGGGCCATCTCCCAGAAATCCACCGGCTGACCTGCTGTTTTTTGGATGAGACGATTCATCGCTCTGGTCTTTTGTAACAGACTTCCCACTTTAATCTACCTCCTCTGCTTCCTCAGCAGTACTAACCCTATTTCTCCCTGCCCCTTTGGCATGATAGAGGGCCCGGTCAGCAGCTTCAATCAGCTCCCCTGGTTCGTGGCCATGAACGGGCGCCTGTGCTACCCCAATACTGACAGTGACACTCACCAGCGGGCGGTTGCTGCCGATCTCCACCGGTTCTCCCTTAATTGCCAGTCGAATCCGGTTGGCCAGCCGCACGGCATTGGACAGTTCTGTGTTGGGCAGGAGCACAGCAAATTCTTCGCCCCCATATCGCGCTACCACATCCGACCTTCTGGTTTCCCGGGTCAGTACTTTTGCTACCCGCTGCAACACCTTGTCTCCGGCCTGATGCCCGTAAGTATCATTGAATTTCTTGAAATGATCCACATCCAGCAGCAACAGGGAAAAAGGATGATGATAGCGCTTGGCCCGTTGAAATTCTTCCTCCAGCCGGGTATAAAAATAACGGTGATTATATATGCAGGTTAAGCCATCGGTTATGGCCATATTTTCGATTTTTTCATAAAGCAGGGCCCTCTCCGTGGCCAGGGCTGCCTGCCCTGCCATGATGGTCAGCAATTGTTTCTGGTTTTCTTTAAAGCCAAAGGGCTCTCTCTTACCCAGTACCATCACACCTACCAGTTTATCATCAGCTACCATGGGTAAAATCAGGAGAGAGCGCATAATCTGGTAGATCCCCGGCATGCGTCGGATCAGCTTATCCCGTTTGCAATCATAAACAATTACCGTTTGCCGGGTACGCACAACCTGGCCAATTAGGCCATCCCCGGCTTCAACGGTATTATTTTCCAACCAGGCTTTGTAATTGGGATTATTGCTGATCACTACCTGGGGAACCAGTTGTTCCAGCTCCTCCCGCCAGAGATAAATAATTGCTGTATGATATTTTACCACCTTCAGTGCCTGATGTAAAATTTTATGCAATAGCTCCCCGGTTTTCAGAGTCAGCGAAGCCTGTAAGGCAATTTCATGCAATGCCTTTAACTCACGGTGAGCCAGTCCCAGTTCAAAATAAGTTTTCAACAGGGCATTGACCAGAATAATCAGCCCTAACAGCAAAAAAACACCAGCACTGCCGATTACCCGATAGAGCAATACTGTTAGTGCCCCCAGGCAGATGGAAAGAGCACAGGTAAACAGCTCCAGTTTGAATACATCCCGCCAGTAGGGATAAAGGGCCCGAGCCTGTTCTCTGGCCGCATAGATATTGACCAGCAGATGGTTGGTTACAAAATAGGTTACAACATACGCCGCCAGCGGTAACCAGTTGGAGGCCATCAACTTGTCCGCCTGAGGCGCTATCTGGCCGCCTGCCTGTTCATAGACAATCCCGGCCAGCAAAGCCGAAAGGGCATATTGAGCGCCATTAAACAAAACCGTTTTCATGGAATGGCCGTGATTGACAATCCCCCGGGCGAAAACCGTAGCCAGCGCTGAAATCCAAACTGTAGCGGGAGTGCCAAAGAGGATAAATGTCACAAACACCAGCACAAAACTCAGGGAAAAGTCCCCATTTGGTGTAGAAATCACAAACCACTCCAGAAACATGCCCATGGCCAGCAGAATAACATAGGACTGCCAGTCATCAGCTTTCAGCCCCGGTAGCATCAGCCCCAGAGCTGCTGCTCCCAGCAAAATCATCATCAGGCCGTACACGGCAAACCAGGGGCTCGTATGCCGCTTCATCCGGCCACCTCCCTTAATTCGCTCTAACTTCATTCGACATATAGCCATAAAATTCCTGCTAAATTGTAGATAATTTTAGATAATCCTTCCGAGTAAGCGCAACACATGTCCTTTTCTCAAGCCCAGCTGTTCAATGGTTCCTGCCGGCAACTCCACCACCGCTCTTGCTTCCCTGACTACCGGGCTAAAGCGCCAGGGCGGCATGCCGGTAATCAAATGCACAATCCGATTGGTATCATCCAGAAAAATTACATCAATAGGAAACCGCATGAAACAGGTATGCACACCCTGACAGGGCCTGATAACCAGGGCCTCCCCGGGTGCCATCTTCTCGCGATCCAGAAGGCCAACTAATCGCCTCCAGAAGGTATCAGCTATTTGCACCCGGCTGGCAATCTGGGTTTGATTGGTCACATTGATCAGTTCCATAAAGTCACCCCGCTTGTCAGTTGCCCATGGTCTTCATCATCTGCATTATTGCCGGACCCAGCAATACTACGAAAAGGGTAGGAAAGATAAAGAGAACCATCGGAATTAGCATTTTTACCGGGGCCTTCATTGCTTTTTCCTCCGCTCTTTGCTTGCGTTTCCCCCGCATTTCCGCTGACTGTAAACGCAGGACATTACCGATGGAAACCCCCAGCTGGTCAGCCTGGATAATAGCCCCTACCAGTGTTTGCAAGTCCTCGTTTCCTGACCGCAACCCCAGATCCCGGAGAGCATCTCGCCGCGGCTTGCCCATCTTAATTTCCTGCAGCAAACGGGAAAACTCCTCTGCCAGTACCCCTTTGCTTTTCTCCACCACTTTAACCAGAGCGGCATCAAACCCCAAACCCGCTTCTACACTAACGGTCAACAAATCCAGAATATCCGGCAGGGTATCCTGAATTTCTTCCTGGCGCCGGGTAGCCAGTACCCCCAGGTAATAGTTGGGTAACAAATAACCCAGGATTGCGCCAAGCAACAGGGCCAGCACCAGCACCAGCGGGCTTGCCCCCGAGGGCAGGGCCAGGAAAAGGCAAACCAGAGCCAGACCAATCATCATGGCATACTGCAGGGCCAGGTATTCCCCTGCTGTCAAATCCCAGGGATTCCCCGCCATCAACAATTTTTTCTGCAAATCCAGCTTTTGCTTGCTATCAGCAGCTCTGGTCCCTTTGGGCAGCTTTTCCGCCACCAGGTTCAACAGAGGGCGAATCACCCGCTCAAAAAAGGGCTGGGATAACTTCTCATCCAGGTACTTTTTTCGCCAGCTCAACAGGGAACCCACCTGTTGTAAACGGGACTGAACGGTAATCTTATCCCTGTAAAGGTGAAAAAGAAAAACATAACTCAGGAGGGTAAAGGAAAGACCACTTAATAGAGAAATCAATAACTCCATGCCCAACCCCCCTTACACTTTAATATTAATGATTTTCTTGATAATCAACATGCCAATACCCTGGGAAACCAGCCCGCCTATAATCAGGCTCCATCCTAAAGGACTGGTAAAAAGGGGCATCATGTAAGAGGGATTAATAAGAAAGATAAACCCACCCACCGCCACCGGCAACAGGGAAATAATCATCCCGGAAATTCGCCCCTGGGCCGTCAGTGTCTTGATTTCGCCCTTGATCCGCACCCGTTCACGAATGGTGTTGGCTATGCTTTCCAGCACTTCCGAGAGATTACCCCCCACCTGGCGTTGAATCAAAACAGCAGTAACTACCAGATCCAGGTCCACAGACTCAATACGCTGGGTCATCTTCTCCAGCGCCTCCTCGGTAGTGGTACCCAGGGACATCTCCCGCAAAGCCCGGGCAAATTCTTCGGAAATGGGGGCCGGCATTTCGCGGCTGACCATATCCATCGCCTGTAAAAAGGAAAACCCGGCCCGCAGGGAATTGGACATAACCAGCAGCGCATCCCCTAACTGGTTATCAAACATGTGCACGCGTTTGGCTTTGCGAGAATTGACCAGCAGGCGGGGCAGCAAAAAACCAAGCATAAGCAGGATAATGCCTCCGCTGATATTTCTGGCCAGCAACCAGCCCACCAGCCCCCCACCTACCGTAGTTAACAGATTAATAAAGACAAATTCTTCTCCCCGCAGGGGAATATTGGCCTTGATCATCTCCGCTTCCCATTTCTTTGCTATCTCCCGGGCTGCAAACAATTTGGCTCCCTGGTTAATAAATTCCTTCCAGCTCAGAGTCGGCCGTTCTTTTTTCTCCCGTCGCCCGTATATAGACTTACTGGTATAAACGGTCAGCCTTTCCGCCAGTGCCCGCTGCTCTCTGGTCAGCAAGAGGAAAAGGGCCCATACAAAGGCAGTCACACTGATAAAAGTCAGTAATAAAATCAAACTTGCCATAGCCCTCACCTCCTGCTAACGATTGATAAAGATATCCTCAGGCAAATGGATACCCGCTGCCTCCAGTTTACTCATAAACTTGGGCCTGATGCCGGTGGCCCGATGCCGCCCGATAATCTTGCCTTTATCATCTACACCCATTTGCTCATAGACAAAAATATCCTGCAGCACAATGGTATCCCCTTCCATACCCACTACTTCCGTAATGTGAGTAATTTTGCGGCTGCCATCCCTGAGCCGGCTTTGCTGAACAATAACATCAATAGCTGAGGCAATTTGTTCCCGGATCGCCCGTACTGGCAATTCCATCCCTGCCATCAAGACCATGGTCTCCAGCCGGGCCAGCATGTCCCGGGGAGAGTTGGCATGGCCTGTGGTCAGGGAGCCATCATGGCCGGTATTCATGGCCTGCAGCATATCCAGGGCCTCACCGCTGCGCACCTCCCCCACCACAATCCGGTCCGGACGCATCCGCAGGGAGTTACGGACCAGATCGCGCATGGTAATAGCTCCCTTACCTTCGATATTGGGGGGGCGGGTTTCCAGGGTAACTACATGCTCCTGCCTTAGTTGCAGCTCAGCTGCGTCTTCAATAGTTATAATCCGCTCATCATTGGGGATAAAGGAGGAGAGGACATTCAGGGTAGTGGTATTATGGGTAATAAACCCCCCACCCGTACCAGCTATAAAATTGTGCAAATCACTTACTGTAATATCATAAACATAAGGCTCAGTATTTTTAATTAATTCAACTTCAATAATTTTGTCCCAGAAAACCGGATAACTTGCAATCTGCCCTATTTTTTGATTTGAAACAATTGGACTTTGGGCCAAAAATGTTAAGTGTTGTAATTTTTTTTGGTTTTTTAAAGAAAAACATTCATAAAATCTTTTTATATTATCTAAACCGCTTATAATTGCATAATGATGTTCACTTTTACGTCGGTAGATAGAAATTATTCCATAATGAAGCAATGCCTGTCTAATAAATTCTATTAATTCAGGACTTTTACTGCTATATTCCAGAGCATTTTTCCCTATATATCCGTCGCCGTCCCAAAGCCCACTAATAAAACCGGATAAACTATCATTATCAAGCTTATACCACCATGGTAGAGGCTTAATTTTATCTGCTTTTTTGCCTCTTGGCACTCCCAAACACTCAAAAATTTCAACCAGGGCACTTGAATAAAATCTAATTCTCGGCGTTCTGTTTCTGGCAAATTCCAGTTGCCCATAGACTTCAAAATTTTCCTTAACAATCCTTTGTGCCTGTTCCAGTAAATCCACATTATTTCCATGAATTTCAAGATACTTTTTTCCTAGATGACCATCAGCAAGAAGTAACCCAAGTAGCCAGAATATATCTGTATTAAACTTATCAAGCGAAATATTAATTGTTTCATTACTAGTTTTTGCTTTAACAATAACCCTATTTATCTCTTCCGTTTTATTAAAATGTTTTCTAATTAACCACCAAAATTTAATCGGAATATTATTTTCCTTAAACCATTCCCGGACAGTAGAATAGTTTTTATTTAGTTTTCTAGCTAATTTTTTTAGTTCTTCATGGGCTAAAATGGGTTTAATATCTGCAAAATCATCCTTTACATATAGTCCATTAGATTCCATTAATTGATCTAAAATATTTACTTTTTCAGGATGAATAGGAAGATAAGACGGCACAGCTATCATCAGTCCTGTAGATAAATCACTTGCTTTTATCTCCGTTATGTTTCCATTAACCAGAGTGAAAAATGGATGTTCTGGAGTAACCTCAATTTCTCTTCCAGTTGCCGTTTTGATCTTGTAAATCTGATCTGGTGCCCGATGACGCCATAATCTAACATTTTCCGCTAATTTATATTCACCCTTTGTCCAGTCAAAAGACAAGACTTTTAAATTTGTATCAACATATTCCCAGCCATCTCCATCAGTATATGGAGGCTGTTTCAGCATGGCCTCGTCCACTTTTTTCCCGATAGAATTCCAGCCATCACTCCAGAGTACCGGTGTTCTACCAAGCATACACTTCCCCGAGCCCGTACCCCCGGAAACCACTATATTCAGTTTCCCTTTAACACAGGCATCCAGAAATTTGGCCATTTCCACTGTCAGAGTGCCAAACCGGATCAGGTCCTCAATTTTCAAGGGGTCTTTGGAAAACTTCCGGATAGTAATGGTCGGCCCCTTCAAGGCCAGGGGAGGTATAATGGCATTCACCCGGGATCCATCCGGCAAACGAGCATCCACCATGGGCATGGATTCATCGATCCGACGGCCAATAGGGGCTACAATTTTTTCGATAATATGCAAAACATGGTCATTATCCCTGAATTTAATATCCGTTAATTCCAGTTTCCCTTTACGCTCTACATAAACCTGATTGGGCCCATTGACCATGATCTCTGAAACAGTAGGATCATTAATCAAGGGGTTGATGGGACCAAACCCCAGCACCTCATCGATGATTTCCTGCACGATTTTCTGCCGGTCCTGCCGGGGAATGAAGGCTGCCTCCTTATCCAGGAAAGTCTGCACCACATCTTCAATTTGCTGGGCCAGTTTAGCTTCATCCAGGTCTTCCATTTTCCCGCCCTTGCTGATTTCTTCTTCCAGTTCATTGATAACTTCCTTATGAATGCGTACCTTCAAATCAGCATAGGGGTCCCGGGTAACTTTAGGAGCGGAAGCTCCACTAAACCCGCTGTGTTCCCGGCTTTTTTCCCCTTCACTGCCCTTTTCTTTTTCCAGACGCTTCAAGAGGGACATTCTGTCTCACCTTCCTTTAGCCAAACCATCTGGAAAAGACCCCTTTCTTCTCTTTTTTCTGCAAATCCTCCTGATACCCCTGATCACTGATTACCAGGTGGGCCAGGTCGCGTATGGCCTGAGAGATTTTGGTACGGGGATCAGAGACCACAAAGGGAATTCCCCGGTTAACCGCTGCCACCACCACCCGGCCATCACTGGGTATATGGGCGGCAATTAACATGCCCAGGCTTTTCTCCACATCCTGATAATTGATACCAATATCGCCAGAAGAGCGGTTGAGCACCAGTTTAACTTTGCCTTTGTGATGCAGGGAATCCAGCACTTCCAGACTGAGTTTGACATTTTTGATAGTCGGCAGGTCCAGGGCCAGGATAAGCAAAATCTGATTACACATATCCAGGGCCGTCAAGTTGGTCTCATGGAAAAAGGGCGGTGTATCGATGATAATGTAATCGTATTCTTCCTTCAGCTGATTGATAATCTTCTCCACATGAGCAGCAATCACCAGCTCAGCATATTCCGGCCGGCTGGGTGCTGGCAAAACCTTGATCCCGGAGGGATGCTCGATCAAATAACTTTCCATGGTCTCCTTATCCAGGTGAGCAATTTCCTGCACCAGCTCGGTGATGGTCCGTCTGGGCACAATGTTCATCATTACCGCCACATCGCCAAATTGTAAATCCAGGTCCACCAGTACCACTTTGCCCCGGCTCTCCTGGGCCAGTGCTACTGCCAGGTTGGTGGCAATAGTAGTCTTGCCCACCCCACCTTTAGTACTGAAGACGACTACCACCTGGGGTTCCCGCTTTTTCGCCGTATCTTCAACATGTAAGTTGACCCGTCGCTTTTTCTCCAGGTCATACACCCGGCGAATGGTTTCTGTCAATTCATCACTGGAAAAAGGCTTGATCATATACTCGCGGGCCCCGGCCATCATGGCTTTTTTCAGATATTCCTGTTCCCCCTGTACTGACATGATGATGATAGCCGCCGTAGGTACCCGAAGGGAGATGGTTTCTGTAGCCTCAATCCCATCCATTACCGGCATATTGATGTCCATCAGGATAATATCCGGGCGCAGTTTTTCCGCTTTTTCTACCGCTTCTTTCCCGTCTCCTGCTTCCCCGACAATTTCCATATCGTCTTCAAAATATAAGAGCCGCTTAACATTTTCTCTGGTCTCGGCATAATCATCCACAATCATAATCCTGATCTTACCCATGGGATTTCCCCCTCACGCTATCTCAGCTTGTAATCAGTGGAAAGATACGGAGTCACATTGTTTTTATCCTGGTCCACAGGGGAACGCAGGGCTAACTGAATGACCCCGTTACGGTTAATCAGAGCCAGTTTGGCCGCTTCCTCCGGTGTCACCGCCAGGGTCACAGATTTTACCCCATCGGTTTTGCTTTTTTCCGCTTTTTGCTCCAGGGTATTTAGCTCAGATGTGAGCTGGCTGTCAACAGCCAGCACCTCCACATTTTCCAGATAAACTTTGGCGAGAGGCCGCTCTACCACCTGGTTGTTTTCCATAACCGGTACACTCATTACGGTAATCACATCCACCCGGTCTCCGGGTTTGAGCAGCCCATTCAATGCGGTAATGTTATTAACTCCAATAGTAAGGGCCCGTTTACCTTTAGGTACAGTGTAGGCTAGCCCTTCTTTGTAGGCATCTTTGCCTACCAGTTTTGGCCCCAAAACCTGTTCCCCGCTCACAATCCGATCCAGAGTAATCCGGCCTACTACCTTTTTCAGATCCCGTTCCGCCTGAGCATGAATATACTCTTTCGGTAACACCTTTTTTTCCACCATCTCCTGGGTGATCACAGTTTTGGCCGGTATTTCCGTCCTGGCAACCACTACTTCGCCGGTTACTACATTATTGATCTGTTTTTTCATGGTTTGCAAATAATAATTGGTGGCCAGAGCTGCCCCCAGCCCGCAGATTAAAGCCAGAACAAACAATTTCTTCGGTGTCATGCTCTTTCCCCCTACTCGCTCAGCCTGGTCCCATATAACCCGAAACCAGCACTAGTGTCATCCAGTTGCTCTGCTGGTACAATGACCCTGACAAAATAACCTTTTATTTGGCAATCATTGCCATTGCCGGGCAATTCATTTTTCAATAAAAATGCCGCAAACCCTACCACCCGGGCGGTAGAGCGACCGTTTTTGGGTATATCGTCAATTACCGGTACATATAAAAGCCGGGGGCTGTTGGGATCAATGTTATCCGGGGTACTGTTATCGGTCATAGTCCCCAGCCGGTACTGAATGCCCCGTCGGGTTGGCCCTGACATATTCCCCGGTTCCGTCTCGATTATATCTCCAATAGCGATAACTCCCTGGTAACCGTATTTTAAATTATCTTCATAAGTTGAAGCCCCGCGTCCACCTAAAGCAACAGCCCCATACCAGCCATTATCACCAGCACCGCCCCCGTTTTTGAGGATATATTCCTGGCCAAAAACAAAATTCTGTTGTTTTACTGCCAGCGGGGCCAGACCCTTCATGGCTTTAACAGGGGCTACCCGGGCTGTCGCCCGTCTGCTGACCTGCCCTTTTTCTACTCCCAGCACCGGAGCAAAAGCAAAATTCACTTCTTTGCTCAAATTCACAGTAATGGATTTGTTATCAGCTCCAATGGTAATCTCTTTCGTAAGTAACTCTGTACCACCATTGGCAGCCAGATATTGTTCTGCTACCGCCACAGCTGCATCCGGATGATCCGGCAATTCCTGCACCCCGGCCAAAGCCGCCGCATCGGCCATGGTCTGCAGGCGGTTTTCCCAGAGATAATACTGGCCAAAATCAGCTACCATCGCCACCATCCCCAGCAGCCCCGTCAGAGCCAGGGCCACCAGCACGATTGCCGTCCCTCTTTCTCCGCTCTCTTTGCTCTTCATCTTTCCTCCCCCCTATTCCATCCGCATCTGCACACTGCCACTTACTGTATAGGGGTTACCGATAATTTCACCGATAATGGGGGCAAAGATTTGTACCGGGTAGGAAACCTGCACCGTTACCGGTTGCCCCCGCAGGCGATTGCTATAGGCAGGAGCGATGGTGATTTGCAGTTTACTGCTATCCAGGCCCACAGCTGTATCTTTAATCCTGGCGATAATAGCTGTATCCTGGGCCCCCACCACTGCCAGACGCGCCCCCTCCCGGGCCCCATTGTTCACCGTCAGATAGGCATGGAAAATGCGACCGAATTCAATAATGCCAAAGAGCAACATTAATAAAAGAGGCAGAACAAGGGCCATTTCCACCAGTGCCTGTCCCCTTTCCCCTCTTTTTCTTCCCATCCCCATTTTCCTCACCT
Organism: Carboxydocella sporoproducens DSM 16521; assembly: GCF_900167165.1. Lineage (NCBI taxonomy): Bacteria > Bacillati > Bacillota > Clostridia > Eubacteriales > Clostridiales Family XVI. Incertae Sedis > Carboxydocella > Carboxydocella thermautotrophica. The sequence continues at coordinate 18,635 of NZ_FUXM01000029.1, forward strand.
ACCTAACCAGAGTGTCACCAGTAAATAGCCCAGGCTGAGAGGAATGGCATAGGGGATAGCCGTCGGATCTGTCTGGCTGGTTTCTTCCTTCCACCACTGGCCGGTAAAGAGACCAACAAACAGCCTGGCACCTGCTTTAGACCAGGTTTGTTTAAACCCGGCCCAGCCCTGTTGCCAGAGGAGTCGGCCACACAGCCAAAGTCCCCCTAGAATGGCCCCTGCCAGAAAAGTATATAACGCCACTTTTCCCCCTGCCCAGGCACCGATGGCCGCCAGGAATTTCACATCTCCTGCACCCATTCCACCTACCAGAAAGGGCAGGATTAGTAGACCCAGACCAACCAGCCAGCCCAGCAAAGAGCCTTTCAATTCCGGCCAACCGCCCTGGTAATAGTGCCAGCCCCAGATCAGAGGCAGGGTATACAGTACCAGCCAGTTGGGAATGCGCCGATAGCGCCAGTCATAATAAATGGCAAGTGTGATGATAACCCAGAACAAACTCATCCCTCCGCCCGGGAAAAATAGGGCCCTACACCGAGGCACTCGGCCTACCGCGTAGGGCCTTGGGGTTTTTTTAGCTAGCACTAAAGCTTAGTCCTTCAAATACCGCCTTAATCTTATCCTTGAAAGCTATTACCGTTACAACCAGAGCCGCCGCCACCAAAGCAATAATCAGACCATACTCGGTCATTGCCTGACCAGACTCCTCTTTCCACAATCTTTTGATGATGTTCATACCAAATCCCTCCTTGCTAAACTTCGCTCTTTTTCACCCTTATGCATAAGACACAACACCTAAAAACCCCCTTCTACCGGCTGCCCGGCGAAAGGGGGTCACAAACCGACCTTCCACAATTCGGCAGCCTGGCAGTCATAGCGCTTATACGCCTTAGACCCATGGCTTTGCGCCCCCGGCTTTCACCGGGTTTGCCTTTATCGTTGTGTCTTATTGCCTTGTTCTGATTTTAGTATATACCCAATTAGGACAAATGTCTATGGGACCGCAGCTTTAATTTTTCTAGGACTTAGGTCCCAGACAAATGGTTTTTTTCGTACAAAGGTTTAATTTTATCTTTAAACAATATTAAAGATAATACTAGAGCTGCTGCAACCAGAGAGATAATCAGCGTGTACTCACTTAAAGCCTGCCCCTTCTCCTCCCGCCAAAACCGTTGAACTTTTCCCATACCGCTCCCTCCTCCGCTTCGCCTTTCAGGCTCCTACTTTTAGTATACATAAATGAAGGGGTATTAGTCTATGGATCTTAAGTCCCAAAAGCCTGCTCATTAAAAATTCGCAACAATGTCTGCAATTCCCGTTTCCCCTGTTGCCGCTGCCGCAAATCCAGAAAAACCACCCGCTGGTAGCGGGCTGCCAGATAGGCCAGACGGCGAGGCGATATGAGCGGAAACCACTTTTGCTCTACTACCAGCAGATTAAAATGTTCCCGCGCCAGTTTATCGGCAATGGCCAGAGTCTGATCCCAGGACCCCTGGTCAATGATGATAATCTGCAGCAACCAGTGATAACGATACTCGTATTGCAGCAGCCAGCGTACCACCCCTTCCAGATTAGCCGCATTATTCCTGGTCAATAGCACCACGGAAATCCCATTCATTTGTGGTTGCCGTTGTTGACGGCGGCTGTAAAACAGTCCCCACAGCAGCAAGCCCACTAAGCCCAGCAAACAGAAAAAGGGCAGCCACCATGACATATAATCCACCCCACTCCGGGATTTTTGTCTATGCCATGATATGCTGCCTTCAGGAATTGGGTTCCTCGGTCAGTCCCATGCGCACAGCAAACAGCGCCGCCTGGGTCCGGTCTTCCACCCCGATTTTTTTAAAAAGATGGGTCAGATGATTTTTTACAGTCTTCTCACTGATGAACAACCTTTCCCCGATTTCCCGGTTGGTCAAACCCTGAGCCACCATGCCCAGAATATCCCTTTCCCGTCGGGTAAGCTGTTGCAAAAGCTGTTGTTCCTGCAGACGGGTCATCATGTGGCTGATTTTTTCCATTACCTCCGGGGCAATCACGGTTCCACCCCCGGTTACTGTGGCCACTGCCGCCAGCAAGTTATCAGCACTGATGTCCTTGAGCAGGTAGCCTGCTACCCCGGCCTTAATCACCTCCGGTGCCCGTTCATCCACCGCTACTGTTAGAGCGATGATCTTCACCCGGGGCATCAGCTGTTTCAGCTGGCGGATAGCCTGAATACCATCAGTACGGGGCATGTTGATATCCATCAAAACAAGATCGGGAAGACATTCCCGGGCCTTCGCCACTGCCTCCGCCCCATCTCCCGCTTCCCCCACCACCTCCAGGTTGGGCTCTAGAGCCAGTACCTTGCGTAAGCCTTCCCGGATCAGAGGATGGTCATCTACCAGCAAAATCCTCACTATCCCCATAGCTAAACCTCCCTATCCTTCGTTGAGCGGTACTTTCAGCAGAATCTCCGTCCCCTGCCCTGGTCGACTGCGCAGGATGAAAGTGCCTCCTAACAGTTCCACCCTTTCCCGCATACTGGTCAAACCCAGGCTCTCCCGTTGCTTGTTGGCCAGGGCTTGTTCCACATCAAACCCCTGGCCATCATCCTTGATCAGGATGTTAACACTATCCCGGCCCATTTCCAGCCGCACTATAACTTTGCTGGCCCGGGCATGTTTCCAAACATTATTGAGGGCTTCCTGGACCACGCGAAACAGTCCTACTTCCACCGCATTATCCAGGCGCCTTTCATAACCAAAGAAGATAAATTCCGTGTTTAAATTATATTTGCTCTTATAATCCTCCAGATAGCGACGCAAAGCCGGAACCAGACCCAGGTCATCTAAAGCCATGGGCCTGAGGTCAAAAATGATTTTACGAATATCCTGCAGGGTATTGCGTACCAGCTCTTTCAGACTCTGCAGTTCCCCTTTAACTTTGTCTGGCTTCAGTTCGAGCAATTTCTCACAAAATTCCATGCGCAAAACAATATTGGCAATGGCCTGAGCCGGTCCGTCATGGATTTCCCGGGCCACCCGTTTTCTTTCTTCCTCCTGGGCCTTGATCACCCGGATACTCAGGTTTTGTTTTTGTGCCAGCCCTTCTAACTGATTGTTGACCTCATTCAGACTTCCCGAAAGGAAATCCATGACCACAGCCACCTGGGAAGCCAGATTCTCCGCCTTGGCTACCGTTTGCTGCATGTTTTTCAATGTCACCTGCAGCTGGTCCCGTTTGGAGCGCAGCTGGTTTTCCCGTTCCCGTAACAGCAGCAATTGGGTCTGAAGCTCACTGGCAGTATCATAGGCCCGTTTTACTTCCGCTTCTGAATATTTGCCCAGGCTGCTATCCACTTCTGCCAGCCGTAACCTGGCCTGCTTGACTTTCAATTCCAGTATATCTACCGCCTTAATTACATCATTGACCTGGTTTTCCAGCAGGACCAGTTCCCGTTCCAGCCGTACCACTTCCTTGCGGGCTGTTTCCGCAATATCGAAGATTTGTTGTTTGCTGTTTTCGATAGCTTGCAGGGTATTTTTTACAACTTTGTCCAGTGCCTCCAGGGATGGCATGGGCTATTCCCCCTGTTACTTCGTGTTAATCAATAGATTCGCTTAAAAAAAACGGATTCCTGCTACCAGTCCCAAAAAATTTAGGACCATAGTCCCAAAAGAAAACCCCGGGCCCTCACCCGGGGTAATTTCTTCTGCAATAACTAGAGTCCGGCATCAGCCCGCAGGACTTCCACCTTGTCCAGGCGCTCCCAGGGCAGATCCAGGTCATTGCGGCCAAAGTGACCATAGGCAGCAGTCTGTTTGTAAATGGGCCGCCGCAGATCCAGAGTCTTGATAATACCCGCCGGCCGCAGGTCAAAGTGCTTGCGCACCAGTTCAATCAGCTTTTCTTCCGGCAATTTGCCCGTGCCAAAGGTTTCAATCATGATGGATACTGGCCTGGCCACACCAATCGCATAAGCCAGCTGCACTTCACACTTGTTCGCCAACCCGGCAGCTACGATGTTTTTGGCCACATAACGGGCAGCATAGGCACCAGAACGGTCAACCTTGGTGGGATCTTTACCGGAGAAGGCGCCACCACCATGCCGGGCCATACCGCCATAGGTGTCAACGATGATCTTACGGCCAGTCAGACCGGCATCCCCCTGCGGACCACCGATAACAAAACGGCCAGTAGGGTTAATGAAGTATTTGGTATTTTCATCCAGATATTCGGCCGGGATCACCGGTTTGATAACATGTTCAATCATATCCCGTTTGATGGTTTCCAGATCCACATCCGGGCTGTGCTGGGTGGAGATGACCACAGTATCCACCCGTACCGGCCGGTCATCTTCATATTCAACGGTAACCTGGCTTTTGCCATCGGGACGGAGGTAGGTCAAAAGCCCGCTCTTGCGCACTTCTGCCAGCCGCCGGGTCAGCTTGTGGGCCAGGCTGATGGGCAAAGGCATAAATTCAGGGGTTTCATTGGTAGCATAACCGAACATCATCCCCTGGTCGCCAGCTCCGATGGCTTCGATCTGCTCATCGGTCATTTCCCCGGTTTTAGCTTCTAAAGCCTTGTCCACACCCATGGCAATATCAGGGGACTGTTCATCAATGGCAGTGATTACAGCACAGGTATCGCAGTCAAAACCGAATTTGGCCCGGGTGTAGCCGATTTCCCGAATAGTTTCCCGGGCAATTTTGGGTATATCTACATAACAGCTGGTAGTGATTTCACCGGAAACCAGTACCAGACCGGTTGTAACCGAAGTCTCACAGGCCACCCGGGCATTGGGATCTTGAGCGAGAATGGCATCCAGCACCGCATCGGAAATCTGGTCGGCAATTTTATCCGGGTGTCCCTCAGTAACGGACTCAGAAGTAAACAAACGCTTGGCCACTGTGCATTCCTCCTTTTTCATTTCCAATAACTTATCATAACAAATGCTACCTCTTATGTCAAACTAAAAAATTTTTGTTTAAACCCCTTTTAAAGCGGCAATAATTTCATCAGAAAGTGAACATGAGGAGGAACTGAAAATGAAAAAAACCGCTGTCCTGAAAGAAGTAGAAAAAGAACTGAAGGCCTTAGAAAGCCTGCTCAGGAAGCATCCGCCCCGCCAAGCCAGGAACGGGGGACGAAAATAAAGGCAGCCTCCGCTTTGGCCTGGCCCAGTTTTCCCTTTACCATTTCATAAGCCCGGGCCATGACATAATAACTGGCGTCATGGGCATCTCCGGCTACCGCTACCGGCCAGTCCTGTTTCAAAACCCGCCAGGCAATTTTTTCCGCTTCTGTGCCAAAGGCCCCCAGCAGGCTGCCCGCGGTGATTTGAAAACCGGCTTCCAGCTCGGCCAGGCGCTGAATTTTGGACCAATCACAGGCCAGCGCTGGCGTCCGTTCCGGATGAGCAATAGCCAAACTGGCTCCAGCCAGCTGCAATTGATAGATCTGTTCCAGCCAGTTATGCCCTAAATAATCCCAGGGCAGTTCCAGCAACAGTCTCTCTCCTCCATTCAGCCCCGGCAGTTTTCCTTGCCGCCAGGCTGCTGGCAATTCCGGACTCAGCATAGCCTCACAACCGGGCTTGATTTCCAGGGGCCAGTCCAGCTGCTGTAGACGCTGATTCAATTCTGCCACCAGTTGATACATGCGCTGGCTGCCATGGCGTTTAACTTCCCGCCAGTGGGGAGTTGCCACTATTATTTTCACTCCGGCTCCAATGGCCAGTTGACACATTTCCAGAGTTTCCGTCCAATCCCGGGCGCCATCATCAAAGGCAGGGAGCAAATGACAGTGAAGATCAATCAATCTCTATCCCCCCTGAACTTATTCTATCACAGGAGGAAAAAATATGTACAGCCAAAAAACCTTACTCTGGCTTTTACTGCTTAGCTTTTTCCTCATACCGTGGATTTTCCTGTTTCAGCCAGATACTGCAGCAACTAACCCCGTTGGCCCACCCCAGCAGCTCTTGCGTTTGCACGTTATCGCCAATAGCGATCAGACTGCCGACCAGGCAGTTAAGCTGAAAGTCCGTGATGCCATCCTGGCCTATCTTACTCCTCGCCTGGTCAGGGCCACCAGCCTGGAGCAGGCTCAGGCCATCGTCATAGCAGCTGAGCCCGAAATTATCAGGATTGCCAATCAAACCCTGGCAGCGCAACAATTTCCTTATCAGGCCCGGGTGGAAATCGGCCGTTTCCCTTTTCCCAGCAAGAGCTACGGAACTTTCAATCTACCGGCCGGCCGCTATCTGGCTCTCCGGGTTTTGTTAGGACAGGCCCAGGGTAAAAACTGGTGGTGTGTGCTCTTCCCTCCTTTGTGTTTTGTTGATCTCAGTCATAGTATTGCCGAAAACCCCTCTCCTCCACCCCGTTTGCGTTCCCGCATCCTGGAATGGTGGCAGGAAAGGCAGAAAAATCATCCCCTGGCCCGCATGAGCTAGGGGATGATTTTCTTTACATACTCTTCCATTTGAGCCTGACTCTGGGCCCCCACTACTGAAGCAACTACCTGTTGCTGACTATTGATGAAGAAAAAGGCTGGAATAGCACTGACCCCAAACTGGGCTGCCAGCTGCTGCCCCTGCGGGTCATCCACATTGACAATCAGGAATTCCACCTGACCGGCATATTTGTTCTGCAGAGCCAAAACCACGGGCTCCATCTGTTTGCAAGCCGGTCACCAGTTGGCATGAAATTTGATCACCATCGGCCGTTTTTCCTTGTACCAGCGTTCATAGGTCTGCAGCGGATTAGAAGTTACCTGAAAGGCTGTCAGTTTCTGCTTTTCAACCGGCTTTTGCCCGCCGATACTAAACCAGTCTTCCAGGTAAGCAATACTGCCGATGATGGCTACCAGCACGATCACCAGGGCCAGCCAGCGTTCCTTGTTCATGCCTTGCCCTCCCTTCCTTGAACTAATTTCATTTTAACCTGAAACTGTTACGAAATTGTGTCCAGGGAGGGGTAATAGTCCAAAAATAGTCTACTTAATAGTCTACTTTTTTAAAGCTTCCGCAATGGCACGGCCCACTTCTCTGGTTCCGGCTCGCCCGCCCAGATCCGGGGTTTTAATGCCCTCCTGCAGGACCCGGGCTACTGCTGTTCTCACGCTCTGGGCAGCTTCCACTTCGCCAAGATGGCCCAGCAGCATGGCGCCACTTAAAATCAAAGCCAGGGGATTAGCCAGGTTCTGGCCAGCAATCTGAGGCGCACTGCCATGGACAGCTTCAAAAACAGCGGCCTTTACCCCCAGGTTAGCTCCGGGAGCCACTCCCAGACCGCCTACCAGACCAGCACAGAGGTCAGAAACGATATCCCCGTAAAGGTTGGGCATCACCATTACATCAAACTGCTCCGGCGCCTGCACCAGCTTCATACAGGCCGCATCCACAATCACATCTTCAAATTCAATCTCTGGATACTGGGCCGCCACCTGGCGGGCGCATTCCAGAAAGAGCCCATCACTCAATTTCATGATATTGGCCTTATGCACTGCCGTTACTTTTCGCCTGCCTTCCCGCCGGGCAAAGCTGAAAGCCGCCTCACAGATGCGGATACTGGCTTCCCGGGTGATGATTTTAATGCTTTCAGCTGCATCCTTGCCCACCCGGTGTTCCACGCCAGCATAAAGGTCCTCGGTATTCTCCCGGAAGATGACAATATCAACCCCGGTATAACGGCTGGGTACCCCCGGGAGATTCCGGGCCGGGCGTACATTGGCATAAAGGTCCAGTTCCTGCCTCAAGGTTACATTCACACTGCGAAACCCCGTTCCCACCGGGGTAGTAATTGGCCCTTTCAAGGCCAGACCAATTTCCTTAATCTGATTGATAACTCGCTGGGGCAAGGGGGTACCTTCGCGTTCAAGTACTGCCGCCCCTGCCTCCAGTTCAATCCACTCAAAATCCACCCCGGTAGCTTCCAGCACCTCCACTGCCGCTGCTGTTACTTCGGGACCTATCCCGTCTCCAGGTAACAAAACAACTTTATAACTCACCGCGCTCCCTCTTTTCCAGATATTCTTCATAGATGAAGATCAATTCCTTATCAAACAGGGACCGTTTCAGTTCCACCGCCGTGGCCCGTACCTTTTCCAGAATAGCAGCGGCATCTTCCTCTGACAGGTTAACCCCATATTCGGCAAATTTTTTCTTGATGGCAGCAGTACCGGAGTGTTTGCCTATCACAATCTGCCGTTCCAGACCCACATCTTCTGGCTTAAAGACTTCATAGGTCAGGGGGTTTTTCAATGCACCATCAGCGTGAATCCCCGATTCATGGGCAAACATGTTGGTACCGACAATAGCTTTCCAGGCCGGCAATTCCCGGTTGGAAGCCATGGCCACATACTCGGATAATTCACGGAAGCGCTCGGTTTTAAAATTAAGATCGATTCCATAGAGGATTTTTAAGGCCATAACCACTTCTTCCAGAGCGGCATTACCGGCTCTTTCGCCCAGTCCGTTTACCGTTACGCCCACGTAGTTGGCTCCCGCCTTCACCCCGGCCAGGGCATTGGCTGTGGCCATGCCAAAGTCATTGTGGGTATGCATTTCCACATCAATGCCTACAGAGTCGATCAGAGTTTTGACATTATTGTAAGTAGTAAAAGGATCCAGGATGCCGATAGTATCACAGTAACGCAGGCGGTTGGCCCCGGCTTCCTTGGCCAGTTTGGCGAACTGAATCAGGAAGTCCATGTCCGTCCGGGAGGCATCCTCAGCATTAACAGAAATATAGACTCCCTGACTTTTGGCATATTCCACGGCCTTGACCATGTTTTCCAGTACCCATTCCCGGGAGGTCTGTAACTTGTATTTGATATGAATATCCGAGGTGGAAATGGAAATAGCCACTGCATCCACACCGCAATCAATGGATTCCTGGATATCCCGCACTACCGCCCGGTTCCAGGCCATAACACTGCAGCGCAAACCCAGTCGGCAAATTTCCTTAATCGCTTCTTTTTCATCGCCACCCATAACCGGAATCCCGCATTCAATCTGGTCCACTCCGATTTCATCCAGCATGCGGGCAATCCGTACTTTTTCCTTGTTAGCAAATACTACTCCCGCCGTCTGCTCCCCGTCCCGCAATGTGGTATCCACAATGTAAATTTTTCTGTTTACCACCGTCATACCCTCCCTCGCCAGTAAAACTGTTGTATATCAAACATTATAATGGTAGCGAAGGAGAATATCAAGGGATTGGCCTATTTTTTTATAGTCCATTTTGTCGAAACATCGTTGTGTGCATTGGTGTATACAGTATTTTTCCTGGCGATTGTTCCCCTGTAATATGTTCCTTTTTCTGATGTCCAGCCTTTCTTGCTGGCAATCATCTGAATGGATTTTTTCTCCCCTGCGACCAGGCTGACAACTTGCTGGGCAGTTAGCCCTTCCTTGCGGGCCGTAACATTATATACCCCTGGTGCCAGCTTGCCGAGACTGAAATAACCTTTCTCATTGGTACGCAATCTGGTGGTGCCAACATAAACCACCGCCTCTTCCAGGGGCGCAAGGCTGGCTGACATCACCTGACCACTCAACTGGGCCCATTCCAGTACCGTAAACCCGCGGGCATTACTGATTACGCCGTTCTTCACCACTGTAAGCTGGTAACTCCCAGGGGGCAAGGACGGAATTGTGATCTGGATATTGTTCTCATTCCAGCTGGTGACCGCAGCCAGAGTGCTGCCAATCTGCACCTGACCCGGCCCGGTTCCAAAGCCAGCCCCACTGATTGTAACTGTATCGCCAGCGTAACTCTGTTCAGGTTCTATTTGTAGCACTACCGGTGTAGCATTTGGTGCAATCGCCTCAGCCAGGGATGAAGCCAGACCCCCAGCATGGCATTTGCCACAATCCGCCGCCAGCTTATGTCCGACCTGGCCATGCAACAATTCTGACCGATGACAGGCCTGACAGCGCCGGATGGCCCATTTATCCTTGATTTCGTGGCAAAGGTTGCAGTTTTCCAGACCAGTACCATGGTGGTTTTGCCCTGGCCCGGGATAAGGATGGCATTGTTCACAACTGCGTAAACCCGGTATCATGGCCGTATTCTCCACAATGGTCCCATTACTGTTAATATCCCAGTCCTGCACCAGTGCCGGCAAGTGGCAGGCTGTACACTGACCGCTCAAAGCTTCATTTCTCCGGTGATGGGGACTGCTGGCATGACACTGCTGGCACTTCCTTACCACTTCTACCTGTCCCGGTGCCGTCAGCAAATGACAGGCAGAACAATCCCGCTGATCAGCTGCTGCCGCCAGATGATGACGGTCCGCAGTGGAGGTACCATGACAGTTCCGGCACTCTTCTTCCCCTACTTCTTCATAAGTTTTATCCGGCATCCCATGTATTTCCGGCCGGGTTGCTACCGCAGGCGCAAGGATAGTAATATTGAGCTGATTGCTGCTGCCATTGCTGTTAACTACTGTTACCGGATAATTGCCGGCATTGAGATCAGGCAGGCGGATTTGCAAATAGTTATTCGACCACTGTAAGAGTTCTGCCTTTAGTGGCCCTATTTGTACCCAGCCTGAACCACCAAAACCGGTTCCATTCAGGCTTAGAATTGCTCCAGGACTGGCTTCGGTAGCGCTTATTTGCACCAAAACCGGCCGGGGCTGGGGCAATTCCGGGTCCGGCAGAGATGTGCCACTACCATGACACTGGTTGCATTCCCCACCGTGCAGGAGATGCAGCTTGCTGGACTGATGGCAGGAAAGACAGCGACTTACTGATATGCCCCCGGAATTGCTGCTGTGGCACCAGGAACACTGCTGTAATCCCTCCTCATGGTGTAAAGAAGTCAACCCTTCTGTATGACACAGCCGGCATTTATTGATATCCGCATCAGTGACTGCTGTTGTTGCTAACCCATAGTCATCTACCACATCCCCGTAATGACAGGCAGTGCATTGACCCAACTGGGCTTCCTGAGTCAGATGGTGACTGTCTTTCACATGGCAGATTTTGCAATCACTGACTGCGGTTATTTTCCCCTCCTGAGACTGGTGACAGTAATCACAGGTAACTACCAGTGCTTTCAAGCTCAAATGATGCCGGTTCTGCGTAGTACTGCCGTGACAACTGCGGCAGTCCATTTCTGTGAGTGCACCATAGGTACGATCCGGAAAGCCCAGCTGCTGGGTAGTTTGGGCCCAGGCTTGTCCGGTTAGAAGAAATAAAATTAAGGTATATAAAAATAAAATTGCTCTTTTCATTTAAATCCCTGCCTTCCTGACTAGCTAAGGGGAAAAGCCGCACTTCACAGAGGAAGTGCGGCTGAAATATTTAGTAAACCTTGAAAGTCTTTTCTGCGGTTACGCCACCAAAAGTTTTAATTTTTACTTTGTGATATCCTACTGTAAGCCCAGCGGGTACCTTGAACTGAATTTTTGTAGAACTCCAGAAGGTAGCCGGTACAGGCACCCCGTCAACCAGGATCTGGCTGGCACCCTGTTGCGCCCCAAAATTGTAACCAATAGCGGATATTGTCCAACCGACTTTAGCGGTAGTAGGACTGATCGAACCCAGATAAGGCACACCCCAGACATTCAATATATTGGTACCACCTATAGCCCCGGAAGCTTCTCCGGCCGGGCTGGATACCCTCACACTGTAGGAACCAGGACTCAAGGTAGTCGGTACAGTGAACTTGATGGTGTTATTGTCCACTACCGTAAATTCTACCGGTATCTGAGTAGCACCATAGCTCAGCTTGACACTGTCCACTGCCGGAACCAGGAAGTTCTTACCGGTGATAGTCACCTCACCACCGGCTTTGTACACTACATCTGCTGGAGCGATGTTATTGATTTGCGGACGGGCCCAAACAGTAAAGACCCGATACTGCGGACTTTCACCTTTCATGTTTACCAGACGCACATTATACTTGCCTGAGTTAACCATGGGCACAGTAAAGACTACCTGGTTATCAGTCCAGTAGTCAATCGGAGCCTCAGCATTTCCAAACATTACTTTGGAATAACCTTTAATAAATTCACCAAAGTTGGTACCGGTTACAGTTACCTTGGCCAGTATCGGTCCTTCATAAATATCAAAACTGTCGATAGTAGGCACAGCAACTGGCTGGGGCGGAGCCATTTCGGCAATCAAATTGGAATGGCACCCCTGACATCTTTCCACCAGCATGTTACCAGTTTCATCAACAGTGTGGCCTTTAATGGTGTGCAAAGTGCCGATATCATGGCACTGCTCACAATCCCGCACGGGGGCGCTGACATTGCCGAAATGACACTTGGCACAATCTATACCCGCATTAGCTACATAATGGTGAGTACTATTTTCACTCGGGTCATCTACCGGGCCAGGCTTGAAGATCGGTTTGGGTAAATCAGCCGAAGCATTGGTAGCATGGCAATTCCGGCAATCAGCAATGGCCGGAGTGATTAAGGATGCATCATAAGTAGGCAGTGGTTTGGAACCAAAGTCACTAACTACATTAGGATCGTGACAAGCAGTACACCGGCCCTCAATCGCATCTACGGTCTTGTGGTGAGGGCTTTCGGTGTGACAGGTTGTACATTCCCGGGGCACCGGCTGGATGGTGCCATTTTCAAACCCGTGACAACGATAACAATTACCTTCGATTTTAACGAAGTCAATACTATGGTGGCGATCGGCCAGGTTGGAGCCGTGACACTGTTCACAATCAGGACGGCTCAAAAACTCCCAGGTGGTATCATACAAACCTTCATTCTGCGGCACATAAGGCATAGTAAAGGCCGCAGCCAAGGCCGTGCCACTGCCAATGACCAGCAGCAATGCGGTCATCAGCAAAAGAATCCACCCTTTTCTCATCCGCGCTCCTCCTTTCAAAACTTTAAAACTCCGGTTTATGCAATCAATCACTTCCCTCTATTCACCTCCTTCCCATAAGGAATTATACCTTACGGGGCTGATTTTCTTTGTCGAAGTTGGTATGAGATGACATTTTTTCTTGCGACATTTTTCACCATCATTGCCTTTGCTCTCCCAACCTATACCGAATAATAAGGGACAGGTTGTCGATATACTGTCGAAACCTGTCCCTTAACTCTCAATATGTCAATCTGCTCTTAATTCCTTCCAGTATACTGCCCTTAATCACCACCTTTATCACCGTGCGGGCCGAAAGGTTACCATCATCGCCAGCACCAGCAGCGATAATGGTAACCGGATAAAGTCCATCCGGTAAATAGGGATCAGTGAAATGGATGCGAGCTCTGTTTTTCGACCGGGGATTAACAGGCAACTGCCAGGTGTTAGCCGGTGTCCCGGCCGGATTTGTCGGTTCCAGCAGCACCTGCTGTCCATCAGGAAAGCGGACCTGTACATATTTTGCTCCCGGACAGGGCCGACTTCGTCTAACTTTCTTTTCTACAACACTGCCATCAGGCTGCTGTTCATAAACAGTTTCTTCCCAGGTATAAGGGGTGGTGGCCGTTTCCACCACCAGGGCAAATACCTGTCCGGCTTTGATCTGGGCCGGT
>NZ_FUXM01000030.1 GCF_900167165.1 Carboxydocella sporoproducens DSM 16521
TTCAAAACCACCATTACTCATTTCTCGTTGCGTTCCGGTTTCCGGACAATAGCAATATACATTGCCCTTGTAATTGTAGGCCACGTTCTTGTAATTGGTCAGTAGCCTAGTTTTATCCCCATCTCTCCACAAGTTACGTATGTCAATAACAGGCTTTATTCGGTATTTATCCCAGCACTTTGTTATTAGTTTCGTATCATCATAGCCTCTATCTGCCACCTAGGTTGCGTCAACAATCAGATGCAGTTTGTACCCAAACCATTTCACGATCTTCTCCCATGTCTTACCGTTCTCGTGCACCCCTCTATATTCCTTCCTGCCATAATCCGCTTCTGTATCCCGGCGACCGTCTCTTTCTCCCTTTTTATTTTTGTGTTTGGCAAATGATGAAAACCACAGGTGGATGCCTTTTGCCTATTTTACAACATTTAGAGGCTGGGGTGAATTTTTCCCTCAGCCTCTTGTTTTGCGCTAAAAACCCTTTTCTATACACTTTTTCTGGGGTAAATTTATTTTCGACCTTTCGCTTATCCCTTGTCCTGTCAGGATTATCTGACAGCGCAATTAGCTCATGACTTTTTTGATAGTTGCGTACAACTAAAAAAAGACCGCCTTTGCGCATGTCTTCCCCTCCCGGGAAAATTATATGCGCAGGCGGTTGATTTTAGCTCCCAGTCTTTGTAACTTTTCCGCAAATCGTTCATAACCCCGGTCAATATGATGTAAATGGATGACTTCCGTTTCCCCCCGGGCCGCCAGCCCGGCCAGGACCAGGGCCGCCCCCGCTCGCAGGTCAGTAGCCTTGACCTGGGTCCCTAACAGCTGCTCCACCCCGCGAACCACTGCGGTCCGACCCTCGATTTTAATATCCGCTCCCATGCGGCGCAGTTCATCTACATGCATAAAGCGATTTTCAAAAACGGTTTCGGTAATCACACTGGTACCCTCAGCCAGAGTCAGCATGGCCATCATCTGGGCCTGCATATCGGTAGGAAACCCGGGATAGGGCAAAGTCTTGATGTCAGTGGCCTTAATGCGGGTCGGGGCTTTTAGCTGCAGCCCCTGGGCCGTCTCCGTGATTTCCGCCCCTGCTTCCTGCAGTTTGGCAATCACCGGCTTGATGTGTTCCACAATCACATTTTCCACTGTTATTTCCCCGCCAGTAATCGCTCCTGCCACCAGAAAGGTGCCGGCTTCAATGCGGTCAGGGATGACAGTATGCCTGGCTCCCTGCAGTTTACTTACACCCTCGATCTTGATCACCGCTGTGCCAGCCCCGCTGATTCTGGCCCCCATGGCATTGAGAAAGAGGGCCAGGTCCACGATTTCAGGTTCTTCCGCAGCGTTTTCAATAATTGTTGTCCCTTCCGCCAGGGTAGCTGCCAGCATGATATTCTCCGTTGCCCCTACACTGGGAAAATCCAGGTAGACGGTATTCCCTTTGAGGCGCTGGCATCTTACTTCCACTTGACCTGGCCCCCAGCTCACTTCTGCCCCCAGTGCCTGAAACCCCTTTAAATGCAAGTCTATGGGGCGACTCCCAATAGCACATCCCCCCGGCAGGGTAAGCCGGGCATAACCCAATCGGGCCAGGAGCGGCCCCATCACCAGAATAGAGGCGCGCATTTGCCGTACATATTCATAGGGTGCTTCTCCCGTTTCCAGCCTGGGAGTCTTGACCACCAGGGTATGAGAATGTCCAACCCAGGCCACTTCCGTCCCCAGCCGGCTTAATACCATCAGCATGGTGCGGACATCAGCCAGCCGGGGAACATCCTCCAGCTGGCAGACCTGGTCAGTCAAGAGGCAAGCGGCCAGGATGGGCAGGACAGCATTTTTGGCGCCTCCTACCCGAACCCGGCCGGATAATGGGGTACCACCGGTTAGCACCAGTCGTTCCACCGGCGCCCCTCCTTCCTCTACTTCTGCATTATTTTTATTAATATTCGGTAGTAATCAAAGGGGTGCCTATTACCAGATAACTGCGCTGTTCCCCGGGCACTGTCCGAACTGCCACATTGAGGTTAACCACCCGGTTGCCCAGGCGCAGGTTATCCTTGAGTTCATTACTGTATCCGGTCCAGCTGACCACTGCCCCTTCTTCATACCCTTCGATTTTTTTACCATCCAGTTCCTTAAAGATAGAGGCAACGATTTCCCGCCCCTGCTGCTGGTCTACTAGCTGGGGCAACCAGCCGGCCACTACCTCGGACACTTTGGCACTACTTGCGATTCTCTTGAAAGCAGCATCCACTGTGAGCCGATCCTGACTTAGTTTATCCAGGTCCCCGAGTTCTTTAATAGTAATAACTGCATAAGTTTCTGCTTCTTGACCGGTTTCCTCCTGGCCTATCCTGGTTTTAACCCCGGCCATGGACTGGATCCAGATTTCCAGTTCCGTTTTTTCCCCCAGCTTACCAGCCAGGCGCAAACTGCGAAAACCGGTGTCCTCCTGTTTGTCCAGACGCAGGTTCCCTTCCCGATAGGGAAATACCCTTGCTGCCTGCCAGGCCAGTTCCTCCATTTCCGCAAAGGTCATAAATTTCCGGTTCACCCTGGCCCAGCCATTAATGGTGTAGTCCTCAAAGCGCGCCTTGCTCTCCCGAAAAGCCAGAATCAGTTTGTTCTCCCCGCTCAACCCCTGTCCCAGGGTAGGCAGGACAGGGTGTTTTACCAGCCAGACCGCTGCCAATAATAGACCCAGCAGCACCAGAAATCTGCGCATTTGCCTTCCTCCTTCTCCTCAGGAATCCTATTCGTTACTGATAGTGTTCCCGCTAAAAGGAGGATTTAAACATCAATTTAATCCCGTACCACAACTAAACCCGTATCAGGGTGAAAGCCAGGGTCTTCCACCACTACCGGTTCCACCCCTGCCTGCTCTGCCAGCTCCCAGTACTTATATCCTTCCTCCAGCAGCCGGGCCCGCAATAGCATTCTTTTAGCTTCGGGCTGTTGTAGAGCCGCTTTAACGCGGGGGTCAATGCCTTTCGCTTTTACTTCATCATCGGTCAGACGAACCAGTACCTGGTCAGGAAACTCCCCCAGATTGAGGGCCAGCTGGACCAGTTCCTGTTGCGCCTGTTTGTCCTCTGTTATCATGAACTTTCACCTCGCCCTTAGTATGAGAAGGGGAGGCAGAAATTAATCCCTGCAGCTTGCGCAGAGCCCGTAAAATTTCTTCCACTTCGGCAGGTGTCAGCTGACTGAGCAAGGCAGACCAGTAGTCGGTTTTGATGGCCTGGATAGTCTCCCCCAGAGCCATGGTTTTTTCCGCCAGGCTGATCCTGACGGTGCGCCGGTCCTGCTCTCCTCTGCGCTTGACAACCAGTTCCTGTTTTTCCAGGCGATCTACCAGATCGGAAACAGTGCTTTTAGCCAATCCCAGCTGCTGGCATAATTCCGAAAGGGTCTGTTCCGGCTGCTGGTAGAGGACCCGCAACAATAGTAACTGAGGAACAGTCAAACCCAGGTCTTTAATATGGTTGGAGACAAATTTGCGAAAATGCCCGATAATGCTTTTCAGGAGCAAGTTAATTTCCTCTGCCTGTACAGTTCGCTTTTCTTTACTCACTGATTATCACCTGTTCCTTGCCGGCAGGGGTTTGCCCCTTTTTCAGCCAGAAGGCAAAAAACAGGGCAACACAGCTGATAACAGCCGTCAGTGCCAGTGTATCATTGATAGCTGTAATCAAGGCTTCCTTCTGTACCGAGCCGTAGAGCCAGTATAGATACAGTTCCTGGCCATTAAATTCCGTCACCCGGGCAGCCAGTTCACTGTAATGCAGAGCCTGTCTTCTCTGCATAAATGTGGTGAGAATAGTGATTCCCAGTGAGCCTGCCACCTGGCGCACCACGTTGGAGAGAGCGGAAGCCCGGGCCACCAGCGGCAAAGGTACCGCGTTCATGCCCGCCGTAGAAGCCGGCATCATGGCCAGACCCAGTCCCAGGCCCCGCAGGACCAGCAACCAGGTAATGGTGGTTTGCGGTGTCTCCATCGATAAGTGGGCCAGTTCATAGGTTGCCAGAGCCAGGATGGCCAGGCCTGGTATCACTACTGGTTTTGGTCCAAGGCGGTCCAGGAGTTTACCGCCAATGGGCATCATCAGCCCGGTAGCCACTGCCGACGGAAACATGATAATCCCGGTCTGCATTGCCGTATATCCCCGCAAATTTTGCAAAAATAGTGGCAGTAGAAAAATCCCGCCAAACAAAGCGATATTAGTGATGCTGGCTATCACAATACTCAAGGTAAAAGGCCCTATTTTTAATACCCGCAAGTCCAGCAAAGGGTCACTGTGGGTTAATTCATTAACCGTAAAGAGCAGGAGGAAAAATCCGCCGAAAATCAGTAAAAAGATGTTTTTAATATCATTCCAGTCAATAGAAGCCCCCTCACCCAGAACATAGAGAATAGACACCAAACCCACAGAAGCAAAGAGTACGCCCAGGTAATCAAACTTGCCCACCGGGCGGCGCGGTATCTCCGGTAAGAGGATAAACGAAAAAATCACGGCCACAATCCCGACGGGGATATTGATGGTGAAAATCAGGCGCCAGTCCAGATGCTCGACAATATAGCCGCTCAACGTTGGGCCAATAGCCGGTGCCGCCATGGCGGCAATTCCCCAGATCCCCAGCGCCAACCCCCGCTCCTGCTGGGGAATAACCTGATAGAGGATGCTCATACTGACAGGCATGATCATGCCTCCACCCAGTGCCTGAATAACCCGGGCCACTACCATCGAGGGGTTGCTCCAGGCCAGGCCACAAAAAGCTGAACCCAGAGTAAAGGCTATCAGGGCCCAAATATATACTTTTTTGCTGCCAAACCTGTCGCTTAAATATCCGGTCAGGGGAATAATGGCCCCCATGGTCAGCATATAAGCCGTAAGTACCCACTGAATTTGCTCTGTCCCTACGCAAAACACGGCCATCATCTTGGGAATGGCTATATTGACAATGCTGGTATCCAGGATAGCCATAAATGTTCCCAGCACCAGCACCGCCAGAACCAGCCACTTTCTGCTGTTATCAATCCTTCTACCTGTCACCATTCATCACCTGACCCTGATTTTAACCACAGCACTGGTGCCAGGTATCAATTGTAAATTCTCCAGGTCAGTGAGCTGAATTTTTACCGGCACTTTCTGGGTAACTTTGGTAAAATTGCTGCTGGTCGTCTGGGGTAAAACCGAAAAGGTAGCAGTAGTAGCCTGTCCGATTTCCTGCACCCGTCCGTTGAAAGTCCGCCCGGGGTAAAGGTCGAGAGTAACTTCCACCAGTTGTCCAGGTTTAATCCTGCTTATCTTCGTCTCCTCTATATTAGCCGACACATAGAGTTTATGGGGGTCAACCAGCCAGAAGACAGCCTGTCCTGGTGTTGCCACTTCTCCCTCTGTTCCCTGCTTCCTGATAATAATGCCATCCACCGGTGCGCGCAGCAATGTCTGTTCCGCACTGCTGTCCGGGAGGTTATTCAGTTCCTGCCGGGCCAGCACTTCTCCTTTTACCACTTTCTGGCCCTCGGCAGCCCTAACTTCCGCCAGTTTGGCCACAAGCAGCGGGTATACCTTAACTATGTCTCCGGCTACGCGGGCATCTTCCGTACTGACAAAGTAGGTATTTTCATACCAGTAATAACCGCTGACCCCGGCCAGGACTACAACCATCATCAGAAAAATACTCACCAGCAGTGTTTTTCTATTGGCAGCCATATTCCCACCCCTTAAAATTAGTTCTGACCCGAACTATTTTCCGAAAACAAACCGGCACATACTGTGCCGGTTGTCGATACCTATTCTATTTTACCTGCAACTTTGAGGCGGTTGAGGGCTCGCTTCAAGGCAACCTCAGCCCGCACCATGTCAATGTCAGCTGAGCGTTCAGCCAGACGGCGTTCGGCCCGCTCTTTAGCTGCCAGCGCCCGCTGCACATCGATTTCTTTCGGACGTTCTGCTGCTTCAGCCAGCACCACCGCCCGGTTATCTTTTACCTCCAGGAAGCCGCCACTGATGGCCAGTTTCTGCTCCTGACCACCAGCAGTGTACTTGAGGACACCGATCTGCAAGCTGGTGATCAGGGGAGCGTGGTTGGCCAGAATGCCCAGGTAACCCTCGGCCGCCGGCGCTACCACCATCTCCACTTCCTCGGAAACCACCTTGCGGTCAGGAGTAACCACTTCCAGTTTAATGGTATTCTCGGCCATTTTCCGTCACATCCTTACAGGGTTTTGGCCTTTTCCACGGCTTCTTCAATGGTCCCGACCATATAGAAGGCTGCTTCCGGCAGGTCATCGTGTTTACCTTCAATGATTTCCTTGAAGCCACGGATGGTTTCTTTCAAAGGCACATATTTACCAGGAGTACCGGTGAAGGCTTCAGCCACGAAGAAGGGCTGGGACAGGAAACGTTGAATCTTCCGGGCCCGGGCTACGGTCAGCTTGTCTTCTTCGGACAGTTCGTCCATACCCAGAATAGCGATGATGTCCTGCAGTTCCTTATAACGCTGCAGCACTTTCTGCACACCCCGGGCTACCTGATAATGCTCCTGACCTACGATATTGGGGTCCAGAATCCGGGACGTGGAATCCAGCGGGTCCACAGCCGGATAAATCCCCAGCTCGGCAATGGAACGGGACAAAACGGTGGTCGCGTCCAGGTGAGCGAAGGTTGTGGCCGGAGCAGGGTCAGTCAGGTCGTCCGCCGGCACGTAGATAGCCTGGACGGAGGTGATAGACCCTTTAGTGGTAGAGGTAATCCGTTCCTGCAGAGCACCCATTTCGGTGGCCAGAGTGGGCTGGTAACCCACGGCAGAAGGCATCCGGCCTAAGAGAGCGGACACCTCGGAACCGGCCTGGGTGAAACGGAAGATGTTATCGATAAACAGCAACACGTCCTTGCCTTCTTCGTCCCGGAAATATTCAGCCATGGTCAAACCGGTCAGACCTACCCGCAGACGGGCGCCCGGAGGTTCGTTCATCTGACCGAACACCATCACCGTCTTGTCGATAACGCCGGATTCCATCATTTCATGGTAGAGGTCGTTCCCTTCCCGGGTCCGCTCACCTACACCGGCGAAAACAGAGATACCACCGTGTTGCTTGGCGATGTTGTTAATCAATTCCATGATCAAAACGGTCTTACCAACACCGGCACCGCCGAAGAGACCGATCTTACCACCCTTCAGGTAGGGGGCCAGCAGGTCAACGACCTTGATCCCGGTCTCCAGCACTTCCGCCTTGGTGGACTGCTGGGTAAAGGTCGGAGCCGGACGGTGAATGGGATAGTATTTATCGGATTTAACGGGCTCCTTGCCGTCAACCACCTTACCCAGAACATTGAAGAGCCGGCCCTGGGTAACAGGACCTACCGGCACACTGATAGGAGCGCCGGTATCGATGGCCTTCATGCCCCGAACCAGACCGTCGGTGGAAGACATGGCAACACAGCGAGCCACATTGTTCCCCAGGTGCTGGGCAACTTCCAGGGTCAAATCAATATCATAAGCAGTGGGCTTATCCTGGTCGGCACTGCGAATGATAACAGCATTATAAATAGCAGGCAACTTGCCAGGCTCGAATTCCACGTCAACGACGGGACCGATAACCTGCTTGACTTTACCGACGTTCATTCAGCCATTTCCCTCCTTGCGTTTATTCCAGAGCGGCAGCGCCACCCACGATTTCGGAAATCTCCTTGGTAATGGCGGCCTGCCGGGCCCGGTTGTAGTTCAAGGTTAACTTGGCGATCATTTCCTTGGCGTTGTCGGTTGCTGAACCCATAGCAGTCATCCGGGCACCATGTTCTGAAGCCTTGGCTTCCAGCATGGCCCTGAACATGGTGGTATTGAGATACTTGGGCAACAAGGCCGACAGCACGGTTTCCGCATTGGGCTCGTAAATATAGTCGACTTTGGCTCCTTCTTCCGCCGGGGCCTCCACAGGCAAGAGCTTGATGGTTTTCGGTCTCTGGGTCAGAGCGGAGAAAAACTCAGTATAGACGACATAAACTTCATCAAATTCCCCTTTAAGATATAAGTCCACAATGGTCTCCGCAATCAGCTTGGCATCCTGATAGCGAGCCTCTTCCCCCAGACCGGTAAACTCTGCAATGATGGGCACACCAATACGGCGGAAAAAGTCGCGGCCCTTGCGGCCCACGCAAATCAGACTGACATCATTGAAAGCACTGATTTCACTCCGCACTTTCCGGATGATATTGGCATTATATCCACCACACAGACCGCGGTCAGCGGTAACCACCACAAAAGCCACTTTCTTTACTTCCCGTTTTACCATCAGGGGATGGGTGGAGTCCAGAGCCGCGCCGGCCAACCGGCTCAAGGTGCCAGCCAGTTCCCTGGCATAAGGCCGGGCCTGAAACACTTTATCCTGGGCCTTGCGCAGCTTGGCTGCCGCCACCATCTTCATGGCCTTGGTGATCTGTTCTGTGTTCTTGATACTCTTGATGCGTCGTTTAATATCCCGCATGCTGGGCATTCCTGCTGTTCACCACCTTTTTCGTCCCATTCAGACCGGGACAGCTTAGAACATCTTCTTGAACTCGACAATGGCGGCTTTCAGTTTTTCTCTAATCTCATCAGTCAGAGTCTTTTGTTCGCGAATGGCCTCAACGATGTCCGCCTTCTGACTGTGCATGAACTTCAGGAATTCTTCTTCGAACTTCAGGACCCGGGAAGTTTCCACATCATCCAGGTAGCCATTGACGGCAGCGAAGATGGACATAACCTGGTCTTCAACGGCCATGGGCTTATACTGAGGCTGTTTCAACAGTTCAACCAGTTTTTCACCCCGCAGCAGCCGGGCCTGGGTGGCCTTATCCAGGTCAGAACCGAACTGAGCGAATGCAGCCAGCTCCCGGTACTGGGCCAGGTCCAGACGCAGAGTACCGGCAACCTGCTTCATCGCCTTGATCTGAGCGGCACCACCAACCCGTGATACAGAGAGACCGACGTTGATAGCCGGGCGGATACCAGCATAGAACAGGTCGGACTCCAGGAAGATCTGACCGTCAGTGATGGAAATAACGTTGGTCGGAATGTAGGCGGAAACGTCACCAGCCTGGGTTTCGATAATCGGCAGAGCGGTCAGGGAACCGCCACCCAGTTCATCATTCAGTTTAGCAGCCCGCTCCAGCAAACGGGAATGCAGGTAGAAAACATCACCCGGATAAGCTTCCCGGCCGGGAGGACGGCGCAGCAAGAGGGACAATTCCCGGTAAGCCACAGCTTGCTTGGACAGGTCATCATAGACGATTAACACATGCTTGCCCTGCTCCATAAACTCTTCACCCATAGCGCAGCCGGCATAGGGAGCAATGTAGAGCATCGGTGCAGGTTCAGAAGCGGTAGCAGCCACAACGATGGTGTAATCCATAGCACCGTGATCTTCCAGTGTCTTGACCACGTTGGCTACAGTGGAAGCTTTTTGTCCAATAGCCACATATATACAGATTACATCGGTATTCTTCTGGTTAATAATAGTATCGATAGCAACAGCAGTTTTACCGGTCTGGCGGTCACCGATGATCAGCTCCCGCTGGCCCCGACCGATGGGGACCATACTATCAATAGCCTTCAAACCGGTTTGCAGAGGCTGATGCACTGATTTACGGGTAATAACACCAGGTGCTACCCGTTCAACTGGACGATAGCGGTCGGTGACAATGGGGCCTTTGCCATCGATCGGCTGACCCATAGCATTGACCACCCGACCAATCAAGGCTTCCCCTACCGGTACTTCAACGATACGACCGGTACGCTTAACGGTATCGCCTTCTTTAATACCAGTGTAAGGACCGAGAATAACGCAACCGATATTATCCTCTTCCAGGTTGAGGGCCATGCCGTAAATGCCGCCTGGGAATTCCAGCAGCTCACCGGCCATACATTCTTCCAGACCATAAACCCGGGCAATACCGTCACCTACCTGAATAACCGTACCCACATCGGTTACGGCCACATCGGTGCGGTACTGTTCAATCCGTTGTTTAATAATGGAACTGATTTCTTCCGGACGGATAGACATTGTACTCGCTCACCCCTAACTCTTCAACTTATGCTTGCAAAAGAGCTTCCCGGAGGAGCTCCAGCCGCTTGGTTACACTGCCATCGATTACCTTGTCCCCAATGCGTACCACCAGACCACCAATCAGAGCCGGGTCCACCTTGGTGGTAATCCGTACCTGCTTGCCGGTCAATTTGACCAGGCGGGCTTCCAGGGCAGTGAGGTCGGACTGGGACAGCTCCCTGGCCGAGGTAACTTCCACATCCACCAGATTGCGGGCTTCATTGGCCCGTTTCACATACTCATTGTAAATTTCCTTGAGATAGGCTTCCCGCCGCTTGTCCAGTACCACCTTCAGGAAATCCAGGGTCAGGTCGGACACCCGGCCGCCGAAAACCTCATCAACGAGCTTCTTCTTTTCCGCCACAACCACCATCGGGTTGTCCAGGAAACGCTGCAATTCAGGATTCTCTTCCACCGTCTGTACTACCTGGGCCAGCTCCTGCTCCAGGCTGTCGATCAGCCCTTTTTCCAGAGCCAGGCTGAAAAAAGCGGCAGCATAGCGGCGGGCTACTGCCTTGTTTAGCATGGGAGATCCCCTACCTCATCGATGAATTCCTTGACCATTTTTTCATGGTCCTCGACGGTGATGGACTTGCCCACCACCTTGCCGGCCGCCAGCACCGCCAGGTTAGCCACTTCAGCCCGCAGCTGGGCAACAGCTTTGGCTTTTTCGCGAGCGATTTCTTCCTGGGCTGCTTTCAGGGCCTTATCGGCTTCAGCCCTGGCATTGCGCACCAGCTCTTCCCGCATTTCCTCGCCCATGCGCTCAGCCCGGGCGATGATTTCCTGGGATTCCTTCTTGGCCTGAGCCAGTTGTTCAGCATATTCCTGCTTAATCCGTTCGGCTTCGGCCCTTGCCTGCTCAGCCTGTTGCATGGATTCAGAAATGGTTTTCTTTCTTTCCTCCAGCATTTGCAACATCGGTTTATAGAGTAATTTATTTAAAATGGCTAAGAGGACAAAAAAGTTGATAAACGACCAGACAAAGGTCGAGAGATTAAATTCCATTAGCCAATTGCCTCCTTTCAGTGAGGGTCAAGGTACCATTGCAGGCGGAAGGAGGTTAGACCTCCCCCGCCTGCTGAATGTTCTCGCCTTACATTTTGCCAGTAACCAGCATTAGTGCTACTACCAGACCATAGATGGTCAGAGTTTCCATAAATGCCAAGGCGATGAACAACAGGGTCCGGACAGTGCCGGTGACTTCAGGCTGACGAGCGATGGATTCAAAAGCTTTGCCAGCAGCGATACCTTGACCAATACCAGCGCCAACAGCTGCAATACCAACAGCCAGACCAGCGCCGATAGCAATCAGACCTGCTACCATTCCGTTTCCCCCCTTTCCAAGGTGGCTACAAAATTGTATGGAATTATGATTAAGGGATCAGTACGCCAGGATAGTTCGGTTGTTTATAGGCTTCGTCTGGCTGCGTTGCCGACTGCGTCGAGGTCCTCGACGTACCTCCAGTACGCCTCCGGCCTCTCCGCTGTTGGCACCTTGCCATACTCGCTTCTAAACAGCCTCATTGGTTTATAGGCTTAGGATTACTGCCCAAAGTTCGAACCTCGAACCTCGAACTTCGAACCTCGTTAGTGGTGCTTCTCGGTAGCACCACCGATGTAGCTGGCAGCCAGCAGGGTAAAGACGAAAGCCTGGATAGCCCCTGTCAAAACCCCTAAAAGCTGCATCGGCACGGGAACAATGGCGGGAGCCAAAGCCAGCAAAGTACCTACTACCAGCTCGTGCCCGAAAATATTCCCGTAAAGACGCATGGCCAGCGAGACCGGGCGGACGATTTCTTCGACAATATTCAGTGGCAGCATAAAGGCCATGGGCTGAACAAAATGTTTGAAATAACCGATTCCATGGGTCATCATCCCGAAAATATGGGTAGAAAAGAAAACAATGATTGCCAGAGCCGCCGTGGTACTCAAGGTAGCTGTCGGCGGAATATAGGGCCCTTCATGGCCGGACAGCGGCAACAGCCCCACATAGTTCGAGGTTAGGATAAACAGGAAGAATGTGCACAGGAGCGGAAAATAGCGTTTTACCCGTTCCGGGCCCAGCATGCCCTCAAAGAAGTTGTACAACCCTTCTACAAACAGCTCCAGCACATTCTGCAGACCTGATGGTTGTTTTTGCATGTTCCTGGTCCCTAACCAGCTGATCAGGCCCAGTAACGCAATAACTCCCCAGGCTGTTACTGTGTACTTGGTTACTTCCAGGGGGCCGATGTGAAAAAGAGCTTCAGCACTACCGAACATCCTCATCCACCTCCTTTTTCCTGATATTTCTTACCTCTCTAAAATTGAAAAAGAGCAAAGGCTTTAGAGCTGCCAGCCCCAGCAAAAAGGCTATCCCAGCCTTGCGACCTCCTGCAGATATCACTCCATAGGTCACCGCTCCCAGGGCTAACCAGCGGAGGGTGTAGGAGAGAAAAACATAAATCTTTACCCGGCCTGCCCCTTTTAAATTCAGGGCCCGGCCTAATGACCACTGCAGAGCCAGCAAATTGAGCCAGCCAGCAAGAAAGCCAAAAAAGAAGCCCAATGCTGCCAACCGCTCTCCGCCTGCAAGTAAGATGACAGCTATCAGGCCTAACAGCAATCCTAAATTGCGTTTACCTTTGCTGTGATAAAGATCGGTTAGCACGGGGATCATTCATCCCCCTTCCGAACGGTGGTCATGGCATCATAGGCTGCTTTAAAACCAGCTGCTATCCCTACTAAGAGCATGACTACCGTCAACCAGGGCTCAGTATGGAGTTTCCTGTCCAGAAAGCGGCCCAGCCAGAAGCCTACCAGTACGCCTCCAGCTATAGTACCGCCAAGAGACATGATCACACCAAGGGCCTTCACATCCTGCCAATTGCCATTTTCAGCCATGCTTTTGCCTCCCGGACGGGTCGGCGCTCGACGAGGGTCCTTTTTTGACCCGATATTACCAAGCAATAATATTCTATGTAATTGCGAAAAATCCTTTTTCCAGACGAAGAAATTTTGGACTTTTTTTTATACAATTATACTGAATAGTCATATTTTGCAGGTTTTTGGTCGGAAAAACCGAAAATCCAGTTAATTGCTTGTTTAATTCGCCGGCATGCCTGCCCGTCACCGTATGGATTGACCGCCTGGGCCATGCGCTGGTACGCCTCCTGAACGGTAAGCAGTTCCTTCACATTGGCATACAACCGCTCCCGGTCAGTACCGACCAGCCGTACTGTCCCTGCCACCACCGCTTCCGGCCGCTCGGTGGTATCCCGCAGGACCAGCACCGGTTTGCCCAGACTGGGAGCTTCCTCCTGCAGCCCCCCGGAATCAGTCAGCACCAGGTAAGACCTGGCCATCAGGTTAATAAAGGGTTCATAATCCAGGGGCTCGACCAGATGAACCCGTTCCACCCCTCCTAATACTTCCTCCACCACCTGACGTACCGCAGGGTTTTTATGGACCGGGAAAACCACTTCCACATCGGAAAATTCCTCCACCAGCTGGCGCAGGGCCAGGTAAACCTGCCGCAAGGGCTCACCCCAGTTTTCTCGCCGGTGGGTAGTCACCAGCAGCACCCGGCGCTGATTGAAGGGGATAGCTGCCAGTTGCTCATCATGGAAGCGATAGTCATCCTTTACCGTCTGCAGCAGGGCATCGATTACCGTGTTACCTGTAACAAAAATCCGTTCCGGCTGTATCCCTTCCCGCAGCAGGTTCTGTTCACTGGTGGCAGTGGGAGCAAAATGCCAGTCGGCAATGGCACCGGCCAGTCGCCGGTTCATCTCCTCCGGAAAGGGAGAGTATTTGTTCCCGGTGCGCAGGCCGGCCTCCACGTGCCCGACAGGAATTTGCTTATAAAAAGCCGCCAGAGCGGCCGCAAAGGTGGTGGTAGTATCCCCATGGACCAGCACCAGATCAGGCTGGGCCTGGGCCAGCACCTCTTCCAGGCCTTTGATGGCCCGGGCGGTAATATCATAGAGAGTCTGCCCGGCCTGCATAATATTCAGGTCAAAGTCCGGCACGATACCAAACAGCTCCAGTACCTGGTCCAGCATCTCCCGATGCTGGGCCGTTACCGCCACCAGGGGCTGTATCCCTTCCGCTTGGGCCAATTCCTTGACCAGAGGTGCCATCTTAATGGCCTCCGGCCTGGTCCCGAATATTAGCATTACCTTTTTCAAGCCTTCTCACTCCTATTTTTTGTGGAGATATCCTTTGCGCTGGAGTTTATCTATATGTTGCTCAACTTTGGCGGCAATATCCACGCCATAGGTATCTTCCAGCACATACATCATGGTGATGGCGGTCTGGGCCACATCCAGCAATTCCGAGGTCAGCCCATCCAGCACCTCGGCTTCCTGTTTCTCGATATTTTCCCCATTGAGGCCGCGAAACTTGCCGATATACTGGGCCAGTTCCCCCAGTTCCTCCGCCAGCTTGATCAAAGTGCTTTCCAGAGTTACCTTATCCAGTCCGCGCAAGCGGGGCAGGCGAATTTCCTTGAAATCTACCTGCTGGGTCATAGTTTTTCCTCCTTCAGCCGGCACAGCTCCACTCCAGCTTCCGCCAGCAATTCTCTGGCAAAGGGATCGGGATAATCCCCCAGAAAAACGATGCGGCGGATACCGGCATTGATCAGCATCTTGGCGCAGAGGACACAGGGTTGAGTGGTAGCATAAAGGGTAGCCCCTGCCAGTTCCACACCATGCAGGGCTCCCTGGATAATGGCATTTTGCTCGGCATGTACAGCCAGACAGAGTTCATGCCGTTCTCCGGAGGGGATTTGCAGCTGCTCCCGCCGGCAGCCCCCCCGGTCCAGGCAGTGGCGCAGGCCCTGGGGAGCGCCATTGTAGCCGGTGGTTAAAATACGATTATCCCGGGCGATGACCGCCCCCACCTGCCGTCTGAGGCAGGTGGAGCGGCTGGCCACCGTCCGGGCTATTTCCATAAAATATTCATCCCAGGAGGGACGATTCATCTTCACTCCCCCCTACTTGGTGCCAAAGAGGCGGTCACCGGCATCACCCAGACCAGGGACGATGTAGCCGTGGTCATTCAGCTTTTCATCCACGGCAGCAGCATAAATGTCCACATCGGGATGAGCTTCCTGCACAGTTCTAATCCCTTCCGGAGCGGCGATCAGGCACATCAGTTTGATGTTCTTCGCCCCTTTTTCCTTCAGGAATGTAATGGCTGCAGCAGCGGAACCTCCTGTGGCCAGCATGGGATCAATCACAATCAGATCCCGTTCCGGCACATCAGTGGGCAGCTTGCAATAGTATTCCACCGGCTGCAAAGTTTCCGGATCCCGGTAGAGGCCAATATGTCCTACCTTGGCTGCCGGAATCAGTTTCAGAACACCGTTGACCATCCCCAGCCCGGCCCGCAAAATGGGGACTACTCCCAGCTTCTTGCCTGCCAGCACTTTGGTTTTGGCCGGGCCCACCGGGGTCTCCACTTCCGCTTCTTCCAGAGGTAAGTCCCGGGTTACTTCATAGGCCATCAACATGGCTACCTC
Organism: Carboxydocella sporoproducens DSM 16521; assembly: GCF_900167165.1. Taxonomy (NCBI): domain Bacteria; kingdom Bacillati; phylum Bacillota; class Clostridia; order Eubacteriales; family Clostridiales Family XVI. Incertae Sedis; genus Carboxydocella; species Carboxydocella thermautotrophica. Next base: position 15,600 of record NZ_FUXM01000030.1, read on the forward strand.
TTCCACCAGTTCCCGGAACTCCTTGGAACCGGTCCGCTTGTCCCGGATATAGGTGAGCTTGTGCTGAATCAGGGGATGGTCAAACACATGCACTTTCGCCACAATCAATTCCTCCTCTATCCCTTATCCCAGTTCAGGGTACATGGGGTATTTGGCACACAGGGCATTGACCCGGGCCCGTCCTTCCGCCAGAGCTTGTTCATCACCCTTGCGGCTGAGCACCAGATAAATGATTTCCGCTATTTCCCGCATGTCCTCTTCCTTGAAGCCCCGGCTGGTAGCCGCTGGCGTACCGATGCGGATACCGCTGGTAACAAAGGGACTGGCCGGATCGAAGGGGATGGCATTTTTATTTACGGTTATGCCTACTTCATCCAGCAGGTGCTCCGCTTCCTTGCCGGTCAGGTCAAAATTGCGTACATCCACCAGCATCAGGTGATTATCCGTACCCCCTGAGACCAGGCGGAAGCCTTTGGCCATCAGAGCTTCAGCCAGCACTCTGGCATTTTTGATAATCTGTTCCTGATAGGTTTTGAATTCGGGCTTCAAGGCCTCACCCAGTGCCACCGCCTTGGCGGCAATGACATGCATCAGCGGTCCACCCTGCATACCGGGGAATACCGCTTTATCAATAGCCTGGGCGAAGCGAGCCTGACAGAGAATCAGGCCACCTCTTGGTCCCCGCAGGGTCTTGTGGGTGGTAGTTGTCACCACATGGGCATGGGGCACCGGACTGGGATGCAGACCTGCCGCCACCAGGCCGGCTATGTGGGCCATGTCCACCATCAGCAGCGCGCCCACTTCATCGGCGATTTCCCGCAACTGAACGAAGTCGATTACCCGCGGATAGGCACTGGCCCCGGCCACTATCAGTTTGGGCTTGTGTTCAAAAGCCAGGGCAAACACTTTCTCGTAATTGATTTTTTCGGTATCGGGTTCCACCCCGTAAGCAACGAAATTATACAGCTTACCGGAAGCATTGACCGGGCTGCCATGGGTCAGGTGCCCACCATGAGCCAGGTTCATGCCCAGCACCGTATCCCCCGGTTCCAGCAAGGCAAAATAAGCAGCCATATTGGCCTGGGCGCCGGAATGGGGCTGAACATTGACATGCTCAGCACCAAAAAGCTGCTTGGCCCGCTCAATGGCCAGTTTTTCCACAATATCTACATATTCACAACCGCCATAGTAGCGTTTGTCCGGATAGCCTTCCGCGTATTTGTTGGTCAGTACCGAACCCTGGGCCTCTAAAACCGCCGGGCTGACGAAGTTTTCCGAAGCGATTAGCTCAATCTTGCTCCTTTGTCGGTTTAATTCCAGTTCAATGGCGCGAAAAACCTCAGGATCCTGTTGTGGCAAAAACTTCCTCATCACCTTTCCCCCTTACCTGTCTGCCTTATTTGCTGTGTTTTTGTTCCAGTTGCCTGATTTTGTCCACCCGGCGCTGATGCCTGCCTCCGGCAAAGGAACCTTCCAGCCAGGTTTTGACGATCTCCCGGGCCAGTCCAAACCCGATGACCCTTTCCCCCATGCAGAGGATATTGGCATCATTGTGCTCCCGGGTGGCCCGGGCTGAAAAAGTATCATGACAGAGGGCAGCCCGTACCCCTGGAATTTTGTTGGCGGCAATGCTGATGCCGATGCCGGTACCGCAGATGAGAATGCCCCTGGGGTATTCGCCCCGGGCCACTGCCTCCCCTACAGCCTCAGCAATATCAGGATAATCCACCGATTCCGGAGAATGACAGCCAAAGTCCTGATATTCCAGGCCCAACTCTTCCAGCAGGCGCTTGATTTCCTCCTTTAAAAAAAAGCCGCCATGGTCACTGCCGATTGCGATTTTCATCAGACCACCTCCAATAATTCTACATTAAACGCCTTTTTCCTGCTCCAGAATCCTTTTTAGCAGCTCTTCAATTTCCCCGGCCACCTGCCGATACTCTTCCACCGTACCGCCAAAGGGGTCGAGAACATCCCGATCTTCCCCCCGGGCATGATACCAGAGGGTGTGGACTTTATGGGCAAACTGGGGCCAGCGTTCGATGATTAAATCCCGATGGCCCCTGGTCATGGTCAGCACCAGATCCGCTTCCGCCACCATTTCCGCCGTTAAACTGCGGGAGCGGTGTTCAGATAGATCCAGACCCTTTTCAGCCATCACTTTTTGAGCTTCCGGACTGGCCGGGCTTTCCCCCCAGGCCGCCAGGCCAGCGGAGAGGAATTCCGCCTCTATTCCCGCCTCCTGCCAGAGGGCGCGAGCCAGCGCCTCAGCCATTGGACTGCGACAGGTATTGCCTGTACAGACGAAGAGAATTTTACTCATCCTACTGCACCTCCACCCGGCGGCATTGTCCTCCTGCCGCTTTTTCCATCCTGTTCATCAGGGCCAGCCCCAGACCCTGCCGGGGCCAGGCCTCGGCCAGGATGCGCTTAACCCCGGCCTTGTCCATGGTGCGCAAAGCGCTATACAGCCTCTGGGCTGCCTTTTCCGGCTGGTTCAGAGGAGCCAGAACCAGGAATTGGCCGGGACAGCGACCAGCCAGATAGGCTGCCCCTTCCTCACTAAGGAGTAAACCCGTGTCGGGAGTGGCCTCCTGCAAGATGGTCTGCCAGATCAACTCCCGCTCCGGCCCGTCCAGCACTTCCAGAGGAGCTGCAGGAGCATAATGGCGGTACTTCATCCCCGGCGAACGAGGCCGTTCCTCTGCCCCCAGCAGGGCCGGATCCAGCAGGACCGGCCGTCCCAGCACCTCTTCCAGTTCCTCCCTGGTGATCCCTCCCGGGCGCAGGATCATGGGTTCCGGTCCTAACAGGTCTACTACCGTAGACTCCACCCCGACTCCCACCGGGCCCCCATCGAGAATGGCAGCAATCCTGCCCGCCAGATCCTCCCAGACATGCTCAGCACAGGTAGGGCTGGGGCGCCCGGAAAGATTGGCACTGGGGGCCGCCAGCGGCACCCCGGCCTGCCGGATCAGCTCCAGAGCCAGGGGATGGGCCGGTTGCCTGATGGCCACCGTTTCCAGGCCAGCACAGACCAGTTCCGGCACTTCCGCCTTTTTGGGAAAGAGCAGGGTCAACGGCCCCGGCCAGAAGCGCTCCATCAGTTTTTCTGCCTCCGGAGGGATGTCTGCCGCCAGAGTCTCCACCTGGGCCCGCCCGGCAATATGTACGATCAGAGGGTTGTCCTGAGGCCGGCCTTTGGCCAGAAAGATACCGGCAACAGCCTCTTCCGACCAGGCATTGGCCCCCAGACCATAGACTGTTTCCGTAGGAAAGGCCACCAGCTGTCCTTCCCGTAACAACCGGGCTGCCACGGAAATTTCTTCCGGTTTTAACCAAAGCGTATCCATGCACCTACCCCTCCCTTTCCGGTTTGCGGGCCAGTACAAACCGGTCCAGACCGGCATAATCCTTGACGATTTCTACTTCCCGCCAGCCCACCTCCCGACACAGAGCGGAAAGGGCTGCCCCCTGGCGGCAGTCGATCTCCATGCCCAGCCTGCCGCCAGGCTTGAGCACCCGCCAGGCCTGGGGCAAAAGACGGCGGTACAAATCCAGGCCATCCTCGCCTCCATCCAGGGCCAGGCGCGGTTCAAACTGCACTTCCGGCTGCAATTGTCCCAGTTCCCCGCGGGGTATATAGGGCAGGTTGGCAGCAACCCAGTCCAGGCGCTCGGTCAGGGTGGCCTGCCACTGGCCCAGCAAATCCCCCTGCTGCCAACTGCAGCGTATCGTTACCCGGTGACGGCAGGCATTGAGGCGGGCCACGGTCAGGGCTTCCCCGGAGTAGTCGGTAGCCCAGAGGCGGGCCCGGGGTAGTAAGACCGCCAGGCTGACAACAATGGCACCGCTGCCTGTCCCCACATCGGCGATCCAGGGAGCGGGGTGGTCAGACAGATCGGCCACAATCCGTTCCACCAGCAGTTCCGTTTCCGGCCGGGGGATCAGCACCGCCGGCGTAACGCGAAATGCCAGGCCCATAAACTCCTTTTCCCCCAGAACATAGGCCAGCGGCCGGCGCTGGCAACGGGCAGCCACCAGCTCTGCCAGCGCCTGTCGCTGAACCGGGCTGAGCATCGTCTCCTCCCGGGTCCAGAGCTGGGCCCGGCTTAAACCCGTAATCCGCATCAAAAGCAGTTCGGCTTCCAGCCGGGCAGCCTCTACCCCTGCTGCTCGCAATTGCTTTACTGTATCCTGCAGCGCCTGCCCTAATTTTACCGTCATCCCCGGTCACCTTACTCCATATTCTTTAGTTTTTCCGTCTGGTCAGCTGTTATCAGGGCATCGATAATCTCCTGCAATTCCCCGTCCAGCACCATATCCAGTTTGTGCAGGGTGAGGCCGATGCGATGGTCAGTCACCCGGCCCTGCGGGAAGTTATAGGTGCGGATGCGCTCGCTGCGATCGCCCGTTCCCACCTGGCTGCGGCGGTCATCAGCCAGTTTGGCCTGCTGTTCCTGCTGGGCGATTTCCAGCAAGCGAGCCCGCAAGACGCGCAGGGCTTTTTCCTTGTTTTTATGCTGGGATTTTTCATCCTGACAGCTGACCACCAGCCCGGTGGGGATGTGGGTAATGCGCACTGCCGACTGGGTAGTGTTTACCGACTGTCCCCCCGGACCGCTGGAACAGAACACATCTATACGCAAGTCATTGGGATCGATGTGCACATCCACCTCTTCCGCCTCTGGCAAAACCGCCACGGTGGCAGTAGAAGTGTGGATGCGACCCCCTGATTCCGTCACCGGTACCCTTTGCACCCGGTGTACTCCGGATTCATATTTCAACTGGCTATAGGCACCCTGGCCTTCCACCAGGAAAATGACTTCCTTGAACCCGCGTAAATCCGACTCATTAGCCGACAGGATTTCCGTCCGCCAGCCCTGGCGTTCCGCATAGCGGGTGTACATGCGGAAAAGGTCCCCGGCAAAGAGAGCGGCCTCATCACCCCCGGCTCCGGCGCGGATTTCCATAATAACGTTTTTCTCATCATTGGGGTCTTTGGGGAGGAGCAGGATTTTGAGCCTCTGTTCCAGCTCGGGCAGCTTTTCTTCAAGCTCATCCAGCTCCATTCTGGCCAGTTCCATCATCTCCGGGTCCCCTTTTTCGGCCAGAATGGCCCGGGCTTCCTCGATCCCGGCTACCACTTTTTTATACTCCCGATAAACGGTAACAATTTCCGTCATAGCTGCATGGGCCCTGGCATGTTTTTGCCACTCGCTCTGGTTGGCAATCACTTCCGGATCGGCAATCAGCCGTTCCAGTTCCAGGTATTTTTCTTCAATTGCTTGCAGTTTATCCAGCATGTTCTTCACCTCTTAATACGGCTTTTAAAGCATGGATAGCTACTTCCAGCTGACTGTCATCTGGTTCTCGTGTGGTCAGTCTCTGCAATCCCAGGCCAGGGGCTACCAGCCATTTCAGCCACCAGCGGTCTCCATAGCGGCCTGAGAGCTTGATAAATTCATAGGAAATAGCTGCCACCAGGGGCATTAGCAAAATGCGGCTGCCTATTCGCCAGAGCAGATTGGGTGGATGGCCCAGAAAGGCAAAGACAAAAATACTCACCACCATTACCACCAGCAAAAAGCTGGTGCCACAGCGGGGATGCAAAGGAGAAAAGCCCCGGGCATTTTCCACCGTCAATTCCAGCCCGGCTTCATAGGTGTGAATTACCTTATGCTCAGCCCCGTGATACTGAAAGACCCGCTGAATATCCTTCATCCGGGAGATCAGGCCAATATAGGCCAGAAAAATGGCAATCCTCAGTCCCCCTTCAGCTATATTCTGTCCCAGCGGGGTGGTTACCCATTTTTCCACCAGTTTCACCGCTCCGGTGGGGATGATAACAAACAGCAAAATCCCCAGTCCCAGCGCAAAGGCAATGGTCAGGACCAGCTCTTTCGTGTTCAGTTCCCCTTCTTCCTCCGGCATGGCTTTACTGGCCGACCAGGCCAGAGCCCGGGTCCCTACCACCAGGGCCTCCAGCAATGCCACCACACCCCTAAAGCCCGGCCATTTCAGCCAGGGCCATTTGGTCAGCCAGGAAGAGAGTTGCTGTTTTTCTACTTCAATAGTGCCATCGGGCAAACGGACTGCGATGGCCATTTCCTGCGGCCCTCGCATCATTACCCCTTCGATAACCGCCTGTCCACCGTATTGAAAACATTCTTTTTTAGACATAAACACACCGCCTTTGGTTCGGCAGAAATTTATGAAAAGAGCAGAGCCGTAGGCTCTGCCTCTTTTCTGCTTATAGACCGTATTTTTTTGCTTATAGACCGTATTTTTTCTTGAACTTGTCTACCCGGCCACCGGTATCCACCAGACGCTGTTGCCCGGTGAAGAATGGATGGCAATTGGAACAAATTTCCACCCGCAAAACGGGTTTGGTTGAACCAGTAACAAAACTGGCACCACAGGCGCAAGTTACGGTTGTCTCCTGATATTTGGGATGGATATTTTCTTTCATCTCGATTCACCTCTTTCCTGGGAAGTCCAAAATTACACCTTTAAGATTATATCATAAGGCCCTGAGAGTGACAAGAGCTTTAGCGCAGAGGGCGGGAAAAATTGCCGAGGCTGACCCCGGGCAATTGCCGCCTTAGCTCCTTCAGAAAAGCCACCATCCCCATCCCCGGTTCTTGCACCCCGGTCAACTGACAATACAGGTCTGGATCGATATTCAGATTGCGCAGCTGGATCAGCTTCACACCCGTGGATTTGACCAGTTCCACCAGTGCTTCCAGCTCTGCTCTCTGGTCACTGACCCCCGGGAAAACCAGATAATTGAGGGAAAGAAACACCCCCTGCCTGGCCGCCAGGCTCAGGGATGCCCGCACATCCCTCAGGGTATAACCGGGCGGGCGATAATAGGCTTGATACCAGTCGGGCTGAGCGCTGTTTAGACTTACCCGCAGGGAATCGATTCCTGCTTCCGCTATCAGCCTAATACCCTCGGTATATCCGGCATTGGTATTCATATTGATGGTCCCCTGGCTGGTTCGGGTTCTGATCTCTTTGATTGCCTCCGCAATCAGAGGAGCCGCCAAACTGGGCTCGCCTTCACAGCCCTGGCCGAAACTGACAATTGCTCCTTCCGCCTGTTGAAGATGGGGCAGGGCCACTTCCACAATTTCCTCTCTAGTGGGCGAAAAACCAATCCGCTCCTGCGGGGAGGGGCAACATTCTGCTGGCTGCAGGGAGATACAGCCTACACAGCGGGCATTACAGGCCGGGGAAACGGGAATTCCCCCTTCCCAGCGGCGGTAGAAAATATTCTGGGCTGTCAGACAGCCATAATCCAGGCTACAACGGCCCAACTGACGGATAATACGGTTATGGGGCAGTTCCTTCCGGATGCGGGCCACCCGCTCCGCCAGGTCAGGGGTATTATAAAGCAGGGGATTCCACTTCCGGGGCCGGTCCGTTTTGCTGGCTGCTACCCAGTAACGGCCTTTGGCCCAGCCCACCGCCGTATAGCCCAGCAGCGGTAAAGGCTTGTCCCCTTCCACCCGCTGATAAGCCGGCAATAAGGTCCGGGTATAACCCTGAGGCAATAAGGCCGCTACCGCATAATAGCGCTCATAGACCCGAATTTTACCCTGGCGGTCCACCCCCACTGGACGACAGCCTGGCAACAGCGTCAGACTGGCCCCCGGTGGCAAGGGTATCATTTCTTCCGGGTGCGGCTCAGTAAAAAAGCGGCCACTGCGCCCGGCCATACCCCAGCCCGGGATATCCATAACCCGTCCCCTGGCATCCGCTACCAGCATCCTTATCCCCATTTGATCATCTCCACCAGTTCCTTATTGCAGCTGGACTTTTTCAGCCATTCCCGCATTTTTTCCACCACTTCTGCGGAAGGCACCCCGCTGGAAGTCCGGCGCAGGTTCCAGACAAACTCCAGCTCCTCCTTGCTCAGCAGCAGCTCTTCCTTGCGGGTTCCGGAGCGCTGGACATCAATGGCCGGGAAAATCCGGCGTTCCGCCAGTTTGCGATCCAGAATCAGCTCCATATTGCCTGTGCCTTTGAATTCCTCAAAAATCACATCATCCATACGGCTGCCCGTTTCCACCAGCGCCGTAGCCAGAATGGTGAGACTGCCTCCCTCCTCCAGGTTGCGGGCTGCCCCAAAAAAGCGTTTGGGTTTATGCAAAGCTGTGGGATCTACACCGCCGGAAAGGGTACGGCCACTGGGCGGAACTACCACGTTATAGGCCCGGGCCAGCCGGGTAATGGAATCCAGCAAAATCACTACATCTTCTTTGTGTTCCACCAGCCGTTTCGCTCTTTCTAACACCATTTCTGCCACCTTGACATGATGTTCCGGCGGTTCATCAAAGGTGGAAGCCACCACTTCCCCTTTGACACTGCGCTCCATATCAGTGACTTCCTCCGGCCGCTCATCAATGAGTAACACCAGCAAATGCACTTCCGGATGATTGGCAGTAATGGCATTAGCGATTTCTTTCAGCAACGTAGTTTTCCCTGCCTTAGGAGGAGCCACGATCAATCCCCGCTGTCCCTTACCGATGGGGGCCAGCAGGTCAATCAGGCGTAAAGCCAGTTTATCGGAAGTGGTTTCTAAAGTCAGCCTCTCATCAGGGTATAAGGGTGTTAGGGCATCGAAAGGCAAGCGTTCCGGTGAGGATTCCGGCGGAAAGCCATTAACCGATTCTACCCGTAAAAGGGCAAAAAAGCGTTCATTTTCCTTGGGCGGCCGGACCTGGCCCGCCACCTGGTCACCGGTGCGCAAATCAAAACGGCGAATCTGGGATGGGGAGACATAGATATCATCGGAACTGGGGGTATAAGCGAAGGGACGCAAAAAACCGTAGCCATCAGGCAGGATATCCAGAATTCCCTGGGCGAACAGCAGCCCATCCTTTTCGGTACGGGCTTTCAAAATCTCAAAGACCAGCTCTTTTTTGCGCAGCTGCCGGTATCCGGGAATCTCCAGTTCCCGGGCCACCTTGTACAGCTCCTGCAGAGTCATGGCCTCCAGCTCCTGCATATTCAGTTGCGTTGTCAAAATCTCAACCCTCCTGTTGATTTTCTGAATTATTATTTTCCCCGGATACCCCGGTTTTTAAACGGGCCAGTCTTTTCTCCATCCGATAGATCAGGGTGCGGTTAACCAGCAGGTAAACCAGCAAGAAACTGACTCCTGCATTAATAAAAGAACCCACCAGAAAAGGCCAGCCCAGGCTTTTCAGGGTAGCCAGTGAGAAAAAATTGGCCAGAGAATGGGGGTCCATCCCCGGTTCAGCCACCGGTACCTGTACCTGCTGGGGATGAACAGTCCGGCCTTCTACAAACAGGCTGCCCACCAGTATATTGAGTGGAAAAAAAATAGTGAACACCGCCGGTTTTAAAGCCGCTGCCGTAATCACTGCCGCCAGGGTATTCCAGCGCGCCAGTTTGGCCACTATCCAGGCTACAAACAAACTGATAAATGGCAGGGGTAAAAAGTCCAGGGCCACCCCCAGCGCCACTCCCCTGGCGATTTTATCAGGTGCATCCTTGAGGCGTAAAATACGGAGATACTGATAACGAAAATAGCGGTTAATGCGCATCTGATACTTCCTTTCTCCTTGAATGCCGCAAACGGTTCAGACACCATGGCTGCAGACGGGCAAAAGTCCGCCAGACCACCAAAAAGAGAATCAGCCCCAGCAGCAAGCTGTTGACCAGCGCTCCCAGAAAAAAAGCTTTGCCTACCTGAACAAAGGCCTGCCATTCCATCTTGACCAGGCCTAGTAATTGCTGAGAAATAGCGGCTTGTTTTTCACCGAACAGAGAGTTGCCTACCAGTAAATCCAGATAAAAAAAGAAGGGAAAGAGAGGCTTGAACAGGAGATCTCCTAATAAACCGGCAAAAACATTCCCCCGGGCCAGCCGGGCTGCTGCCAGGGCGATGGGAACCCCTACCCCGAAGGTAGGATAAAAATTGACACAGGAGCCTACGGCAAATCCCAGTGCCACTTTTGCGGGCATGTCCTTAATGCGAAAAAAGAGCAATAAGAATAAGCGGATTCGCCGCCCCAGCCGCATTTTCTCCCCTCGCCCTCGTCAATCACTAACTTTCAGTATAACGGAAGAAGGGCATGGCGTCAACCAATGCGCCATGCCCTCTGTTTTAGTGGCCCAGATTATATTTAGGTTTCTTATCAAAGCGGTGTATGGCTTCAATAAACCGCACAGTTCCCGATTTACCTCGCATGACCAGCGTATGGGTTTTGGCTCCAATGGCGGTAAAGGCCACTCCTTTCAGCAAGCTGGAAGGGGTGATTCCGGTGGCAGCAAAGAAAATGTCATCCCCCTTGACCAGATCATCCATGGTCAATATCTTTTTGGGGTCGGTAATGCCCATGGCCTGGCAGCGAGTCCATTCGCTTTCATCCTCTGGCACCAGCCGCCCCTGCATTTCCCCGCCCAGGCACTTGAGAGCAGCTGCAGTAATTACCCCTTCCGGCGCCCCACCGATGCCGATCATCAAATCCACGCCCGATTCCTCAAAAGCTACCGCTACTCCCGGTGAGACATCTCCATCGGAAATCAGCATAATCCGGGCTCCTGCTTCCCGAATATCGGCAATCAGCTGATTGTGGCGGGGACGGTCCAGAATTACTACCGTCAGGTCGGAAAGCCGTTTGCCTTTGGCCGCAGCAATGGCTTTCAGGTTTTCCTGAACGGGGGCATCCAGATGGATTTTGCCTGCTGCTTCCGGTCCCACGGCAATTTTTTCCATGTACATATCAGGGGCATGCAGGAGACTGCCCCGGGGTGCCGCAGCCAGTACAGCGATGGCGCCATTTAACCCTTTGGCCACCAGATTGGTGCCTTCCAGCGGGTCGACGGCGATATCCAGTTCCGGGCCTTTGCCTGTCCCTACTTCCTCCCCGATATAGAGCATAGGGGCTTCATCCATTTCCCCTTCACCGATTACTACTGTCCCTTTAATATCCACCGTATCGAAAACAGCCCGCATTGCCTCAGTAGCAGCATCATCAGCTGCCATTTTATTGCCCCGTCCCATCCAGCGAGCCGAGGCCAGGGCTGCCGCCTCTGTCACCCGGGCAAATTCCAGCGCCAGTTTACGCCCCATAAAATATCACTCCTTTTATACTAAAACAGAATATAGTATAACACAATATATGCCAATATGTTATCCTATATGCTATTTCGCCATCTTTGCCCGAATTCCTGCTAGGGACAGAAAATCAATCCCCTGGCCCAGAGACAATCAGCACAGGAGGGGGTATTACCCCAGCAATCCTCCCGGTTATGCCAGACCATATCACAGCCATCCACCCATTCGCAATCAGGGCAGGAGGGGTAAAGGTTGAGATATTCCAGGAAACGGAATTTAACATATTCATCCTGCATCCAGATAGCCGCCAGGTCCTGCTTCAGGATATTGCCGAAGGTAACCGCCTCCAGATCTTTGGGACGGCCAAACACATACTCCTTCCCGCAATGGAGAAAACGGTAACAGGGAGCCACTTCCCCATCAAAGCGAATAACCACTTTCTTCTCATCCACAAAGCGGCAGGAACGATTGGTATTCAGGCCTACCTGGGGCAAAACCACCCTGATGCCAGAGCGCATGGCCAGGGTAATCACTTCCCGACGCCAGCTCAGTAGTTCTTCCGTCGGATAAAGCTGATAAAAAACTTCCCCGGTTCGCTCTGCCGTTACCGGCAGCAGCTGACTGAGATAGAGAGTATTGATTTGCCAGCGGGGCAGGGCAGCTAGCAAAGCTGGAATCTCCCGATAATTTTCCCTGGTCACCACCATTTCCGCTGCCACCTGGGGCCACTGACTCCCCAGCTCCTGTTTAACCTTATGCAAAGCAGTCAGGTTGGCCCAGAGCGGGTCAGGACTCTCCCCGCGATTGCGGGCAAAAACCTCAGGGCTATAGCCATCAATGGAAACAACAATCTCATCTACCTGTTGTTCTACCAGAAAGCGCCCCAGTTTTTCCTCCAGCAAAAAACCATTGCTAGTAATGGTTAGTGACCAGCCTTCTCTTTTGATAGCAGTAACTATTTCCTTGAAATCGGGATGTAACAGAGGTTCACCGATTCCTCCCAGCACCACCCGCTTCAATTCCGGCAACCGCCGGGCTGCAGCCAGGGCCTGCTGCCAGGTTTCCCGGGCCATCATCCCGCCCGCTTGCTGCCAGCTGTGCCGATAACAATTCTGGCAGTTAAGATTACAAGCAGTGGTCAGCTCCAGATACAGTTCCCGTATATCCGGTTTTTTGTTGATAACAATCTGGTAATCCAGATAATCCAGTTTGGCCATATCCCTTCCCCCTTTCTTAGGAACAAACTCAAATGACCATATGGTCCTATATTTGTAATGCCATATCCACCATAATTCCATCTCTTGCCCACAACAGGGGCATTTTAATGGGTTTTTCCCAAATGCCTCTTGCATCCGCTCTTTCCAACTTTTTACCTTGCTTTGCTTTGGTTTTTATTGCGTTTACTTTGTGGTTTACCCTGTTCCAAAGTCCAATTATTTTTTGCACCAGTTTGTTCAGATTTCGCCGGTACAACCCATACAGTCTCACCATCTTAAAGTTCTTTTATCGCTGGCCGTGCCAGGTATCTTCCTATGTATTGGGCTGCCCCTTTTACATTTTTCATCCGCCGCTCTGCATATACGTAAAATTCTTTCTGATTATTCTTTATATAACATATTTATTTGTTCTTGCTCTTTTATGCTTTTCGAATATTTCTGTTTCAACCAGTCCAGCAATACCTTTTTATCAGGCTTTTCTTAAATACTCGTACGGAATAAAACTTATTCCTTTCCCTATCTTGTTCTTGTCTATCGCTCCTTCGGTTACCAAGACATGAACATGTGGGTTGAATTTTAGATCCCGTCCAAAGGTGTGTATTACTTTATTATACTACTTCATACCCTCTTTTCCTACCTTTCTCCCGGTACATGCTTTTTGCGATGTACCCATTTTACATCGAGTCTGCTATTTACCCGTTCTACTGCGGTGCGTTTTTTATATTCTTTTTCCCACTTATAACTTGCCCGGTCGATCGGCGTGAAAATCCGTCGGTTTTCCGCTAGCGGTATACGTATTCCCTGACTAACTGAACACTGTTCCATTCCCTGACACTTGATTCCGTATCGCTTTGCCGGACATAACTTCTTTAGTGTCCCTCTGTCTTTTTCAAAACCACCATTACTCATTTCTCGTTGCGTTCCGGTTTCCGGACAATAGCAATATACATTGCCCTTGTAATTGTAGGC